>DATLZF010000855.1:0-6138 GCA_035574135.1 Candidatus Methylomirabilota bacterium | reverse complement strand
AATCCGAACCGGGCCGGGGCGCGGCCTTTCGTGTGTGGCTGCCCGCCTGTGCGCCAGACGCACAGTTCCCGGCAGCGACGGCTTCGGCTAACTAGAAAAGGCATGACGACGATGGCAGAAACGGCCATGGCATCCATCCTGATCGTGGAAGACGATCCCAAGCAACTGCGGCTCTACTCGAAGGCGCTGCGGGGCTACCGGCTCACCTGTGTGCCCACCGGCAGCGCCGCCTTGCAGGCTCTGGCCGGGCACCTGCCGGACGTCATCATCCTGGACCACGTGCTCGGGGCCGGGGAACGCGGCACAGAGTTTCTGCCGCAACTCAAGGCCGCCGCAGCGCACGTGCCCGTCATCGTCATCAGCGGTTCGCTCAACCTCCGGCAGCAACTCCAGGCGCTACAAGGACCGCGAGCGGCGGATTACGTGCTGGAAAAGCCCGTGGACCTGGAGGAACTGGAACGGACGGTGGAGACGGCGCTGACCGAATGCGGTCTGGGCGAGGCGGTGCGGGTGTTGCAGTCGCTGGAAAAAGCCGAGAAGCTGGACGCCTCCGAACCGGACCGGCGCTTCACCGAGCGGCTGGCCCGCCAACACGAACTGCTCAAGCGATTGCGCGGCACAACGGAGCGCCCGAACGTCTCGGCCCTCGCCCGTGAGTACCAGGTCTCCCGGAAGACGATCATCCGCGATCTGCGCGACCTCATTCAGCGCGGCCAGTTGCCGGAGGAGCTGTTTCCGGAGTGGGAACAGGCCGGCGAAGGGGCTGAGGACTGAGCGGCGGCAACAGCGAACGCCAGGAGGACAACGGTGGCGGAGGCGGGTTTCACGGGGCGCGGGCAGGGTTACACTTTCACCAGTTTCACGGCGGTGTCGTAGAAGCTCACACTGCCGCCTACGGGATCGAGCAGGCAGGTGTTGTGGCGCAGACTTGGGTCGGTCCACATGGCGGCGTTGGCGTGGACGCCGCTGGCCCGGCGCGGGTCGCCTTTGATGACCTGGCCGTCCACGGTGATGTCCGTGGCACCGGTCGCCCAGTGGCCCCAGCCGAGCGCGAAGCTGGTCACGCCAGGCCGGATGCCTTGCGTTACCTTGACTGTTCCGACCATCGGTTTCTTGGTGCCGTTGCGCAGGTCCCACACGCCTTCCGGATTGGTCGCGCTGGTGACTTTCACCTTGTCGCCGTCCTGCAGGCCGAGGCGCGTGGCGTCGCGGGCGCTCACGAGGATGCTGTTCTCCGGCATGATGGGGCGGAGCCAGTAGTTGCCGATCGTCCGGCTCTTGGTGGCGGTGATGGTGCGATGGGTGATCATTTGCAGTTCGCCGCCGGCGGCGAGCTTGTCGAGGGGCGCGCCGGAGTAGTCGGCCTGCGGCAGGTAACGCGCGATGCCGGAGTAATGCCTGCCCGTGCCGGCGTAGCGATTCTTCGCGGTCTTCTCCTGATAGAGACAGAGGAGCTTGCCGTAGGGATTGCCAAGCTGGTCACCCTTGTAGGCCCGGGCGTGCTCCTGGAAGCGCCCGCCGCGATTGAGCACATAGACGACCTTGGGCCAGAGCTTGTCGCCGACGAGCGATTTCCAGCGGGCCGCGTCGAAGACCGTCTTGGGCAGGTGCCGGCGCGCTTTGAGGAAGAGTTCAATTTCCTTTTCGCCGGCGTCGGGCACCGCGTCGGCCATCTCGGGTTTCTCGCCGGCGGCGATGTCGGCCACGGCGCGGAGGTAGAAATCCTCGGGGCGCACGAGGTCGAGGCCTTCGCCAATGGCGTTTTTGCCAAACGCCTTCAAGCCAAGCTTCTCGCCCAGCGCCATGAGCAGTGACTCGAAGCAGATGGGCGCTTCCTGGCCGAACACCTTGCACGTTTCGGGAATCGGGCCGACCACGGGCTGGCGCACGGGTTGCACCTTCACGGTCATGTTGGGATGCGAGCCGTGGAATTCCCACCGTTCCAGGAACGTGAGGTCGGGGAAGATGTAGTCCGCGTACATCGACGTGGTGCCGACCGTCACGTCGCTGGTGAAGAACAGCGGCAGCTTGTTCACGTCGGCCAGCACTTCGATGTTTGTGTGCCCGGCCGGGAGCGCGTAACACGGGCTGCCCATGTAGAAGAACAGTGCCTTGATGGGATACGGATACGCCTCGCCGATGCTCGGAATGATTTCCTCGTACACGTCGCTGGCGAGGGGATACCAGTTCCGCTTCGCCGGGTAGCCGGCGAAGATGGTCGTCTTGCTGTAGTCCACGTCGTGGCGGATGAGCGAGATGCCGAAGGGAGTGATCTTGCCCGGCGTCTTGGTGAGGTCGAACGGGCCGCCCTTCGCGCCATCGAAGCCATAGGTGCTGGCCGCGCTCATGCCGCCCTTCCAATCGTAGTTGCCGAGCAGCATGTTCACCGTCATCCAGGCGAACACGTTGTAGAAGCCGTTCGTGTGCTGGCTCACGCCGCGATGGATGTCCACGCTGGCGCGCTTGCCGTGGCTGGTGAGTTCCCGGGCCACGGCGACCACGTCAGCGGATTCCAGGCCCGCAATCTGGCACCACTCCTCGACGGTCTTCTCGAACGCAGCCTCCTTGAGAATCTGCAAACCGCTCTTGACCTTCGTGCCGTCGGCGAGCGCGGTGTCCACGAACAGGTCGCCGGTCACGGCGTTTCGGGTGTCCTTCGGGTCGAAGGCAACGGGTTTGCCGTCCTTCATGACCAGAAGGAATTTCTCCTCGTATTCGACCGGCCCTTTCTCGGTTGTGTCGGTGCGCTTCTCCGGTGTGGCCAGGCCGACCTCGGCGGCGCGCACGAAGGGGCCCGGCTCGGCGGTCTTGGCGTCGAGCTTCACCAGCCAGGTCGCATTCGTCCAGGACAGCTCGCCGGACGCGGTGGCGGCGGCCTTGTTGGCGTTGGCCAGGAACTTTCTGTCGAAGCGTTCGTGCTCCAGCATCCAGCGGATGACCGCCATCGCGAGCGCGCCGTCTTCGCCCGGTTTGATGGGAAGCCATTTCCACGCTTTGCTCGCGAGCTTGGAGAAACGCGGGTCCACGACCGCGATCTTCGTCTGGCCGTTGGCGAGGTTTTCGGTCAACCGGACGGTGCGGTTGGTCGGGCCGTAGTTGCCCTCGAACAGATTCGCGCCGACGAAGAGCACGAAACGCGCGTTCTCCAGGTCGCTTTGCCAGTAGAACTTCTTGCCGTCGGCAAAGCTGCCGCCGAGGTATTGCTCGCTGATGGCCTTGCAGGTGAAGTAGAGCGAGCCTTGGCAGACCGTCGTGTGGCCGTGGAGATTGGTGGTGCCGAACGCGGAACCGAAGCGCTTCATGAACCAGTCGCGCCCGCCCTTCAGGCGGCCCCAGCTCATGGTGAACTGGTTGTTCCTCGGGCCGAAGTCCGGGTGCTCCGGATCGATGAGCTTGTCCAGGTGCGCTGCGTGTTTCGTTTTGAAGGCGGCGACGAGGTCCTTCTTCTTCGTGGCATCCTTCTCGTCCCAGATCGCTTTCACGTCCGCCGCCATTTCTTTGGCGACCTTGTCGTCGCGCAGCGCCATGAGGGAACGCAGCCCTTCGACGTGGCGGTTCTCCTCGCCCGGCACATTGGCGAAGAGTTTTCCGCCCTCGACGATTTCCGTGACGGCCTTGTCGAAGTCGATGGTCAACCACTTGTTCTCTCCGCGCTTGCCGGCGCGCTTGAGCACCTTGCGGATGCGATAGGGGTCGTAGAGGTTTTGCAGCCCCGCCTGGCCTTTGGGGCACAGCGCGCCATCGACGCGGGCGGCCTCGTGCGGGGCGGTGCTCATCGGCAGGTGCGGGAACAGCGCCCAAGGGTTGTAAGCGCTGCCGTCGATCTTGGTCAGAACGCCGTTGTGAATCTTCGCCTTGATGCCGCAACCGGTGTTGCAGTTCATGCAGACCGAATAGACGATGTTCTCGGCGTCGTTCAGGTCGTAGGGAACGTCCGGGCGCCCGTTGTTCAGGATGCGCGGAGCCGTCCCCCCATTGGCGCCGAAGACTTCCTCCTCGTTGGCCTTGAGCAGCGCGGCGAACGCGCCGCCGAGGAATGCGCCGTTGCCGAGAAAGCTGCGGCGGGAGACAGGGGATGCACTCGAAGTCGGTTTCATGCGGTTCTCCTTTCGTCCGTCAGGGGCAGGAATTTGTAGCCGAGGTAAAACATCGCGCAGCCCATCGCGACCATGGCGAGGGTCACCTGGACCTCGAAGAAACTTGGGAAGTAGTAGAAGACCAGGCGGTGGTCGGTGAAGGCGTTCTGCAGCTCGTGCAGATTGGGATCCACCAGCCCGGGCACCACCATGTTCAGGCGCACGGCGAGGAACGTGCAGACCACGAGAAACCCGGCCAACCCCACGGCGAACGGCGAGCGGCCCCGAAAGAGAAGCAGGCAAACCGGGATGACGGCCCCGATCAGCAGATGCACGATCCAGAAGGCATACCAATACTCGCCGAAGAGCACGCGCCTCATCAGATCCGCCTCGTGGCCGACGCCGTACCAGAGCGGGATCGAGATTTCCGCCCACTCCAGCAGCAGGTCGAAGGCGATGAGACCGAGCACCACCTTGCCCAGCAGACGCACGGTGCCGCGCCAGGCCTCATCACGATTGGGCCAGAACGCAGCCACCGCGAACGTCATCAGCGCCCCGCCCGAAAGCAGCGCGCCCACCAGGAACAAAATGGGCATGAGCGGCGTGTGCCAGTAACTGCGGGCCTCCACCGTGCCCAGCAACGCGCCCACTCCGCCGTGGAACGTGAAGGCCAGGGGAACGCCGAAGGTCCCGAGCCACCGCAGCCAACCGTGCGCGTCCTCTTCCTGTGCCTTGCTCAGCGGGCCGTTGGTGCGGGCGATGAGACGACCCACGGCACCCCGCCAGTCCGTTCTGGCTGCCCAACGCGCCAGGTCCGGCCGCAACGCGAACCACAACTCCGCGACCAGCAGGAGGAAGTAGGCCGTGTAGAGCCAGACCATCCAGCCCATCATCGAACTGAAATTCGGACTCGTCATCACGCGATACGCCCGCCACTCCCGGCCAAGGTCGAAGAAGATGGAAAGCAGCGCCATGCAAAGCGTGATGATGGCCACGAGCAGCGCCATCTTCCCCACCCTTTCCAGCCGTTTGACTCCGAAGACATAAATGAGCGACGAGAGCAGGAACGCCCCCGCGGACAACCCGATGTAGTAGATGTAGGCCGAGACCCACAGGCCCCACACGATGTAGCTGCCGTAGTTCGCGTCCGCGTGGCCGGTGGCGAAACGATTGAACACGCCCGCGCCACCCACGACAGCGCCAATTATCCACAGAACCCAGAGAACGGCCTTGGTTGAAGGTTTCATAGCTCCTCGCTTCTCATGTCAGGTAAACCACGCTGGGCTTCGTGCCCTTTTCCTCCAGCAAACGCATCGCGTTCGGGCTGGCGGCTTTTTCGTTCACCAGCGCGTCGGGGTCATTGGCGTCGCCGAAATAGTTGGCCCGCGCGATGCAGGTCGTGACGCACTGCGGCAGCAGCCCCTGGTCGAGCCGATGCACGCAGAACTGGCACTTGCGGGCGTTGCCCACCGGCGAATCGTGGGTCGTGCGGCTCCAGGCCTTGCCGTACTCGTAGTTGGGCGTCTGCTCGTACGGTTGCAAGGCGGGCGTGCCGTCGGTGTAGTTCTCGCCCAGGTCCCGCGTGCGCGCGTTGTAGGGGCACGCGGTGATGCAGTAACCGCAGCCGATGCACTTGTCGTAATCCACCGCGGTGATGCCGTCGGGCCGTTTCCAGGTCGCCTTCACCGGGCACACCGGCACGCACGGCGGCTTGTCGCATTGCATGCACGGGCGCGGGGTGAAGCGCATGGCCAGGTTCGGATAGGTGCCGATTTCCGTTTGCAACACGGGCCGATACACCACGCCGGGCGGCAGCTTGTTCTCCGCGATGCACGCCACCGTGCAGGCGTGGCAGCCGACGCACTTGCGCGTGTCGATGACCATGATCCAGCGCCGTTGCTCCACCGGCTTGGCCAGCGCGCGTCGCAACTCCTCCTGCATTCGCACGAGCGGGTCGGCCTGTTCCCCCTTTGGCACCGTGGACATTTCGGGGATGTCCCGAATCGTCTGCGGCCCGGTCGGGTCCGAGTCTCCGGGCCGGCCGCTCAACTTCGATGCCGTG
>DATLZF010000854.1:0-3521 GCA_035574135.1 Candidatus Methylomirabilota bacterium | reverse complement strand
AGGTCATCCTGGCAAAATCGGGCGAGCCGTCGGGCAGCCGGGGCCACCCTTCCTCGGTCGGGCGGTCGGGCCCAGGCATCCGGCTCTCCCCGGCCAGCGGGTTGTTCCGGATTGTCACCGTCGCCCGGCGGGCGGCGCTGCCATCGTAGCTCATCGACTGGTCCGTCAGCTTGAGATCCTCCTCCAGCGGGCGTCGGGGCTTGATGCCCTTGCCCTGCAACACGCCGTGGTAAGCGCGCACGGCCTCCTCGGGGGACAGCTTGCCATCCGTGATCAACCTCAACATCTCGATGAACGCGAGCTGGTGCTCGGCGTTGTTGATCTTGCGGCCGAAGAGCGCCACGCGCGCGCCGTACTTCTGCGCATCATGGAGGAGCTTGAAGGCATCGTAAGTCGTGCCGGCGCTCCCGCCGAGAATGCCCACGACGAGGTTCGGATCGTACTGTGTCAGCTCCTCCATCGCCTTGGGGCCGTGATAGACGATCTTCAGGAAAAGCGGCCGGCCCGCCTCGGGCACCCCGGCCAGCGTGCGGAGAATGTTGTCGTTGATGAACTCTCCCAGCTTTTCCGGCGCGATGCCGGAATCGACATTCGGATCGAAAACTTCGAGAAAGTGGCGGAACTGCTTGCGCTCGGCTTCTTCGCGAAACTCCTTGTACCACCGCAGCGCCTCGCGGTCGTGGTCGAGGTCGTTGACGTAGGTGATCGAGTAGAGGCCCAGGTTTGCCCCCGGAAACTCGCCGCTCCCATCCCGCTCGCACTCGACCTCGCCGCACTGGATGTGATCGATGCTCGCGCTGCGGAACGGCTGACTGGGCTCGCGCGTGTAGCAGCCGTGGCGCACGGCCCACACGTCGGTGGTATCATTGGCCCGCGCGGCGGGAGTCACCGGCGAATCCTTGAAGAGCCCCTCCTTGATGGCCAGTTGGTCATTCACGTAGGCGGACATGAGCATGATGTCCACAAGCCCTTGGTGAACCACCTCACGAATGATGTCCAAAAACTCGGGCAGGTTGCGGTAGCCGAACTCGTCGCGCGACCACACCTCGGGCGAGAACTGCGCCGGCCTGGCGCCCCGCCGCGCCAGGTAATCGCGGGGCCCGGGCGCTCGCACGCCGAAGGCCATGTCCGCATCCTTGGCATCCGCCAGGATGAAGGCGCGCGAGGTGCGGTCGGCTTTGATTTCAGCGAGTTTGGTGTCGAGCGACTTGTTCATCGAGTGCACGGACCATAACGGGAATGTCCGGGCGCGACAATCCCGCCGATTGGGCCCCTTGGCGGGCTCGAACCGGCTCGTGGTCACGACAAGGCGCGCCCGTGTGTCCGTGGCGATAATTTTTCTCGTGGCCGCCGCCTCGGCTCACCTAAATGAGGGCATGATCACGCCCGAGCAACTCCGACTCAGAGCCCGGCAGCTTTATCTCGTCGCCAGCGGCGATCTGCGCCCGGCCGCCAATCGCCGGTGCTGGCCTCAACAACAGGCCATGGAGGCCGCGCTGGCCCGCGCCCTCGGCCGCGAAGGCTGGAAGATCGTGCGCGGACATCGCGTGGATCCCGCCAAGGGACACGGCTTCATCGACTCGCAAAGAATGGGGATGGAGGTCTTCGGCCGGCTTGATCCCGAGGGGCCGTTGATCGTCGCCGAAGCGGTGTGGCAGTACAGCCACCACATCCTCGCCGGCCTGACCACCCATCGCGGCCCGATCCTGACCGTGGCCAACTGGAGTGGCCAATGGCCCGGCCTGGTGGGCCTGTTGAATCTCAACGCTTCCTTGACCAAGGCCGGTGTGCCCTACAGCTCGCTGTGGAGCGAGACGTTCACCGACTCCTTTTTCCGCCGTGGCTTGCGGGAGTGGTTGACCACAGGACGCGTGGGCCATGACCAGAGCCACGTGCGCGACCTGGCGCTGCTCAAGCTGCCCGAAGCCGACGAGCGCCGTGGCCGCGCGTTCGCCCGCCGCTTCCGCGCGCGCAAGGCCATTCTCGGCGTTTTCGACGAGGGGTGCATGGGCATGTACAACGCCATTGTGCCGGACGAGTTGCTGCATCCCGCCGGTGTCTTCAAGGAGCGCCTGAGCCAGTCCACGCTCTACGCCGCGATGCAGCGCGTCTCGCTGGAGGAGGCGCGGCAGATGTTGCGATGGCTGCAACGGCAGGGATTAAGATTCGCCTGGGGGCGCGACGAGGCCACCGAGCTGACCGAAGGCCAGACGCTCGATCAATGCCGAATGTACATCGCCGCCGTCCGTCTGGCCGATGAGTTCGGCTGCGACGCCATTGGCATTCAGTATCAACAGGGGCTCAAGGATCTGGCCCCGGCCAGCGATCTTGCCGAAGGCCTGCTGAACAACGTGAAGCGGCCGCCGGTTTGCTGCCCGCGCTCGGGGCGGGAATTGTTCGCCGGCGAGGCGTTGCCGCACTTCAACGAAGTCGATGAGTGCGCCGGGCTGGACGGCCTGGTGACGTATCGCCTGTGGCGCGAACTCGGCTTCGCGCCGGAAAACACGCTGCATGATCTGCGCTGGGGTCAATGGTATCGCGGTGACGGCATCGACGATTACGTGTGGGTGCTCCTCATCTCGGGCGCCGCGCCCCCGGCTCACTTCATCGGTGGTTACCGCGGCGCCGTCAGCGAACGCCAGCCGCCGATGTACTTCCAGCTCGGGGGCGGCACGTTGAAGGGCATTTCCAAGCCCGGTCACATCGTCTGGAGCCGCGTGTTCATCATGGGCGGCCGGTTGCATTGTGATCTCGGCGTGGCGCGGGTGGTGAAACTGCCGTCCCGGGAGACGGAACGGCGCTGGCGCGAAACCACGCCCCAATGGCCGATCATGCACGCGGTGTTTGATGGCATCAGTCGCGACCAGATGATGGCGCGACACAAGTCCAACCACATCCAGGTGGCCTATGCGCCCAACGAACGGGAAGCGCACCGCGCCTGTCGGATCAAGGCCGCCGCCCTGGCCGAACTGGGGCTCGAAGTCCATCTCTGCGGCCACGTGCAGGTGTGAGGTAAGGGGATCGGCGGAAGCGACGCACAAGCCCCCGTCGCTCGGAGCCGGCCGCTCGTTTCCCCGGGGGGCCTCTTGGTGCTTGGGCTGTTGCCCCTCCGGAGGGGGCGGAGGCGAAGTGAGTGGCGGATCAGGACCGACCGCCCCGGTGTTGCGAGGCAAGCGTCGCCTGCTCGATCATCTCCCAGAACTTCGGATTCTCCTGCAGCGCCTCGTCTTCGCCGAGAGGCAGGCGGGTGCGGAACAGAAAATCCTTCAGCGAGTTTTTTCCGAGGATGCGGTGGACGACAACCCCGAGCTCGTGGCGCTCGAAATAGACCCGGTAATCGCCGAGGCGGAAGCGATGCAGCGTGCGGCCGTCGCGTTCGAGTTTGCCGAAGCGTTCGAGTTCGGTGCCCATGACCTCCTGGGGCAGTCCGCGAAACTCGCCGAGGATTTCCAACTGCAGTTCCTTGGGCATCCGGGCCAGCTCGGCGGCGCTGGTGGGGTTGAAGATGATTTGAAACGGAG
>DATLZF010000853.1:0-5465 GCA_035574135.1 Candidatus Methylomirabilota bacterium | reverse complement strand
CCTGCGGTGGGACGTGTTGTCCCGGGCCTTCGAACGCTGGCTGCCGTTCGGCGCGGCCATCGCCAAACAACCGTGAAACCCGGCTCACAGACTCGTTATGAAACTGCTCGTGATCGATGACTCCAAAGCGATGCGAGGCTTCCTCTGCCACCTGGCCAAGGAGTGGGCCTTCACCACCGTCGAGGCCGCCGACGGGCGCGAGGCGCTGGATACGCTCATTCGCAACGATCCCAAGGACCCGTTCGATCTGGCCCTGGTCGATTGGGACATGCCGCGCATGAACGGGCTGGAGTTTATCCAGTTTGTTCGGCGCAACCGCGACTACGATGATCTCAAGCTCTTGATGGTCACCACCAACAACACCGAGGAAAAAGTCGCCCGAGCTCTCGAAGCCGGCGCCAACGATTTCCTGATGAAACCCGTGACCAAGGAGTCACTCGAAGAGAAGCTCCTGATTCTGGGATTGATGCCATGACGAGGCCGCCATCCAGGGCCGTGGGCCGGCAGTTCGATGGGCTGCTCCCGCACGCGCGCCGCAGCCCGGCTCCGGGACACGGGGGTCACGTGTCGGTTTGACGGACTGCTCCCACTCATCTCATGCCTAAAATCCGCGTCCTTGTCGTCGATGATGCCGTGGTCATGCGCAAGATGATCACCGAGGTGCTCGCGCGGGATCCGCAACTGGAGGTCGTCGGCACCGCCGCCAACGGCCGGATTGCCCTGCAAAAGATCCCGCAGGTCAATCCCGACCTGATCACGCTCGACGTGGAGATGCCGGAGATGGACGGGTTGGAGGCGTTGCGCGAAATCCGCAGAGTGTACCCCGCGCTGCCGGTGATCATGTTCAGCACGCTGACCGCCAAAGGCGCCGTGACCACGCTGGACGCCTTGCAATTGGGCGCGACGGATTACGTGACCAAACCGGCCAATGTCGGGAGCGTCACCGAAGGCATCGCCCGCCTGGAATCAGAACTGATCCCGAAGATCAAGGCGCACTGCCGCCACTTGCGGATCGACGGACCTCCGGGCGAACACACTCGGTTCATCTCACGCCTCAAACCGGTGGCGCTGCCGCCGCGACCGCGCACAAGCCCCATCGAGATTGTGTGCATTGGTTGCTCCACCGGCGGGCCAAATGCGCTGGCCGAAGTGTTCAAGAGCTTTCCCGCCCCATTTCCCGTCCCCATCGTCGTGGTGCAGCACATGCCGCCGATGTTCACCGCTCTGCTGGCCGAACGGCTGGCCGCCATCTCCACGGTGAAGTTTCACGAAGGCCAGGAGGGCCAGATCCTTCAACCGGGCCACGGCTACATCGCTCCCGGTGGCAAACACATGGAGGTCCGCCGCCAGCCGGGCGGCGTAACGCTGACCCTTCACGAAGGACCTCCGGAAAATTCCTGCCGGCCCGCGGTGGATGTCCTGTTCCGCAGCGTGGTCGCCGCTTACGGCCCAGCGGCCCTGGGAGTGATTCTGACCGGCATGGGGCAGGACGGTCTGCGGGGTTGCGAGCTGCTGCGGGAACGCCACGGTCAGGTCGTCGCTCAGGACGAAAAAAGCAGCGTGGTGTGGGGGATGCCCGGTTGCGTGGCGCAAGCGGGCCTGGCCGACGCGGTGGTGCCGCTGGACCGCATCCAGGGCGAGATCCTCCGCCGCGTGCGAGAAAGCCGATTGGCCCGAGCGGCGTGAACTTCGGGGAGACAAACATCAACAAGTGGAAAGCCGGTGGCCTGCCCAGCCGGCAGGCGGCGAGGGCGGGCCGGCCAAGGGAGTCGTTGATATGCCGATTTCATCCGAGAACTTCAAATTCATCCAAGAGTTCGCGCGCGAAAGCGCAGCCATCGTGCTGGAGCCGGGCAAGGAATACCTGGTCGAGAGCCGCCTTACACCGATCGCGCACCAGTCCGGGTTCGATACCTTGGACGATTTCCTCAACCAGTTGCGGATCGATCGTCGGTCGGTGCAGTTCCACGAGCAGGTGATCGACGCGTTGACCACAAACGAGACTTCCTTTTTCCGGGATTTTCATCCGTTCGAGGCGCTCCGGCAGCACGTGCTACCCCGGTTGATCGAGCAGCGGGCCGGGTTGAAACGGCTGTCCATCTGGTCGGCGGCCAGTTCCACCGGACAGGAGCCCTACAGCATCGCCATGCTGCTACGGGAGCACTTTCCACAACTGGCTGGTTGGACCATTTCCATTCTCGCCACCGATCTTTCCCCCACCGTGCTGGCTCAGGCCAGGCAGGGCACTTATTCACAACTGGAGGTTAATCGCGGGTTGCCCGCGGCATACCTGCTGAAATATTTCACCAAGGTGGAGAACAAATGGGCCATCAAGGACGACATTAAGAAGATGGTGGACTTTCGGCAGATGAACCTGTTCAAGCCCTGGCCGATTCTGCCGGTGTTCGACGTGGTCTTGATCCGCAACGTGATGATCTATTTCGACGTCGAGACGAAGCGGAGCATCCTCAAGCGCATCCGGCAGTGCTTGCAGCCGCAGGGCTGCCTGTTCCTCGGCACGGCGGAGACGACGATGAACCTCGATCCCGACTGGCACCCGGTCACGCTGGGCAAAGCCACCGTGTATCAAATCGCCCCCGCCCTGGCGCAGGCGGCGTGAACGCCGGAACCCACACCGAGCGCTCACCGGATCCCGTTCAGTCCACGCGGGTCGCTTCCCACTCGATGGTGCGTTCCTCCCCGTTGATTTCGGATTCCATCGTGCCCTTGATCAGATCGCCGTTGTGAACGCCGTGGTAACGAGTCAGGTTGCGCGTCTCGAAGATGACCCGCTCGATCTCGAAATAGACTACGCCGTTGGTGTAAACGCCGTTGGTGATGGTAACCGACGGGCCGAAGCGAGAGAGGGTCTTGCCGGTCAGTTTCTCGCCATCCTGTTCGAGCTCGACGCGGCTATCGAAGCCCCGCCCACGGGCCCCACCTCCCCTGCCCCCGCTTCCGCCGCCGCGGAATCCGGAAAAGAATGAGTTGGTCCAGCGCCAGACGCCCTCGACGCCGTGATGCGCCCGCTGCGCAAGCCAGTCGAAGCTCTGTTTTTCGCCGGTCCATTCGGTCTCGATCCGTCCAACAATGTTCGATTCGTTCCATCGCCCCGAATAGCGAGTGACGACGTCGTCGCCTGCCCGCTGACGGATCACTTGGAAAGCAATCTGATCGCCCTGGACCACCAGGTTCGTCACGGGCACTTCGGAGCCGGGGCGGAAGCTGGTCTTGCCCGTCAACTGCCCGTCTTGCACCGTCAACCGCAAGCGAGGCCGCACGGAGGTGCCGTCCGGCATGACGAACGTCCATCGCCACGTTCCTTCGAGAGTTGGCGCGGGCTTCCCACCGCTCTCCGCAGTCCGGGCGGGATCGGTGCACACGGCCCACGCCAGCACAAGGCAGCTCCATCGAAATCCAGACGGTGTTTTCATCATGCTATTTCCTCGTTTTCGGGGAACCGGCAGCCGGGACGCCGAAACGGAGCGATACCTTTTCCTCGTTCCGATTGTTGCGACCGCTGTAGCGGACCCGGATGTGATCCCCCTGATCTTCGATTTCCATCAGCCCGAAGCCGCCTTCGCCGCGGGACACGCGATAGACGCCCTGACTGTAGGGACCGCCCTTGAGCGAAGGTTCCTGGTCCAGCGGTCCGCCGCACATGACCGGGATGGGCGCACCGCCGCCGGTGGCGTAATCGCTGTGGCTGCCATCATCGGCCGCCAGCATGTGCGAATCGCCATGAATGATGCAAACGCCTTGAATGTGGTTGGACTTGATGAAGTCCGCGATCTCCCGGCGCTCGGTGCTGAACACGCTCCAGTGATCCTGATCCGAGCGCGGTGGCGCGCTCCGACCACGGGATGCCGTTGTGCTGTTGGTGCGCGAGCCGGCGATTTCATTGGTGCGGCTACCGGAATCCAGGTCGAAGCCGCGTCGTCCGCTCCGCCCGGCTTCGCTGTTGGTGCGGCCCACGAGATTGGTGTGGTGGATATAGCCAAACTCGTTCGTGCGGACGTTGCGATACACGTTCGTGCCATCCTGCCCGATCCACGGCACCGAACTCATCCAGACGATGAGCGGGTATCGGCCGTTGGCCTCGATCAGCTCCTTTTTGAACCACGCCTTCTGCGCCTCGCCCAGGATGGTCTTGCCGGCGTCGTCCTTGTTGGTCACTGAGTCGCGCTGGGAGCGCAGGTCGGTGAGGATGAACTTGACGCGACCGACGACGAACGATTGGCAGATGGGCCCCTCGCGGTCGAACACCAGCGGATAGTGCGGCACATACTCCTCGTAGGCCAGGCGAGCTGCCTCGTGGGTCGGGGACCGGCGATTGGCATTGTTGCCGCCAAAATCATGGTCGTCCCAAACATAGACGAGCGGCACGTGGCGATAGAGGGCGGCTTGCTGCGGCGAGGCCAGCACGCTGTCGTAGGCGGCCCGAAACCGGGCCCGACTGTTGGTCCGGATGTCCAGGTAATGGAAATCGCCCATGTGAAGAAAAAACAACGGATCGTTCTGCCGGATGACATCGAATACATCGCTGGTCGAGCCCGTCCGGGCGCAAGAAGCGAAGGCGAACTTGAACGAGGCCGGGCCCGGTCGGGGAAAGGTGCGAAAGCTCCCTTGGTGACGCCGCTCCAGCCGGCCCTCGACCTCGAGAGCGTAGTGGTAACGAGTGTCCGGTTGCAAACCCTCGAGCGCAAACTCGACGAGATTGTAGTTGGTCGCCCGGGATACGACGCGCGGCGAAGCACTCCGCCATCGCAAATCAGCATGCCGGCTCCAGACCAACCGCGCCACGAGGTTCTCATGAGCCAGCTTCGCCTTGACCACGGCCGCCCCCGGCTGGACGGCGCCCACGAGCGGCCCGCGATCCACCAACGAATAATCAACCTCGAGCTGATCAAAGAGAAAGGCATAGACATCGGCCAGTTCCTGAATGCGCTCGCCGAGGGCCGTTCCCTGCCCATGCCCGGTGGTGCCGCTGGTGCGCAACAGGACGGGCCGCCCCGAGGCGGTGGCGGCCTGGAGGCGGGCCGCCATCTTGCGCGAGTGCGCGGGGTTGACGCGGCCGTCATTCTCGCCCGTGAGCATCAGCACGGCAGGATAACGCACGCCGTTGGTGACGCGATGCAACGGGGAATAGTCATACAGGGCTTTGAATTGAGCCGGATCCAGGACGGTGCCAAACTCCGTGACGTTGAACGCGCCGTTGGGATCCCGCTCCACCCGCAGCATGTCGTAAATCCCCACGTGCGAAACGACCGCCCGCACCAAGTCCGGCTGCTGGGTCAGCAGCGCCCCCATGAGCAAACCACCGTTACTGCCACCGCGGATGGCCAGTTTCGCCGGGGACGTGTAATTCGACTCGATCAGAAGCCGGGCGCAGGCCACGAAGTCATCGAACACGTTCTGCTTTCGGGTCCGATGGCCGGCCCGGTGCCACTCCCGGCCAAATTCGC
>DATLZF010000852.1:0-3458 GCA_035574135.1 Candidatus Methylomirabilota bacterium | reverse complement strand
TTACACCTTCACCGCCACGGGCAAGTATTTCATCCGCCTGCGCTCATACATCGACTATGTGGACGATAACAACCTGTTTTTCCGCGACCAGATGCTCAATGGCGTGGCCGCCGGATTGGCCTATGAATTGAACGTGTCCCTCCAACGGCACACCACCAATTCGGATGCCATCGCCCTCAACGGCAAGACCGTGACCATCGTCGAGGGCACGGGTCGTGGGCAGAGCGCCACGATCCTGGCCTACGATCCTGAGACGCGCGATTACCTGCTCGACCGCACCTGGGCGGTCCAGCCGGACAGCACGAGCCGTTTCGAGATCACCTTTGATCTGCGAACCGAGACGGGCCTGGCGGGCGAATATTCGCCGGTGACCGATTCCTACACGGTGGTGTTGACTGGTCAGCCGACGGCGGAGGTCATTGTCAATGTGCTGCCGCGTCCGACCCGCACCTACAACTCCGACGACGCCTTCAATCCCGACACGAACTTCGGGGAAAACAACGAAGTGCAGGTGCGCGTGGCGACCAACCGGGCGCTGGTCAAGCTTTCAGGCCAGGCCACTCCGGGTGACACTTGGAGCCTGACGCTGGCCGACACCGGTCTCGCCGCGCTGCCGGCCCTCGAATACGAGGTGAGGCCGGGTGATGGTCTGGACGCCGTCGCGCAACAACTGGTCAACGCGGTCAATGCACTCGGCTCGGTTTACACGGCCACGCTGGACCCGAATGACAACACGGCGTTCCTGATTACCGCCACCGCGTCGTTCTTCGCCGATCTCACCATCTCGCCGGAGACGCGCGGCGCGGTGGAGATCACCGGCACGCCGGGCGCCTCCGGTTGGAGCCGCGCGCAGGTGGAACTGGCCGGTTTCGTCACCGAGGGCGAGACGTGGTCGTTGACGCTGGATGGTACGACCTTCGAGTACGAGGTGCGGTTCCGTGATGATCTGGCGGCGGTGGCGCGCGGCCTGCGCGCGGCCATCGTGGCCAACACGGCGGCGGACCTGACCTACGACGTGAGCCTGCGGGGCCGCGTCCTCACCATCGTCCGGCGCGACGCGACGGTGTTTGCCCTGTCTTTCAGTATCACGCCGAACAGCCTGGGCAGTGCCACGGTCACGCCTCAGTTGCTGTTCACGCCAACAAATTGGAATGTCCCGCAAACGGTGACGGTGGCGGCCGTGGACGATGACTTCATCGATGGCAGCGACGCGCTGGTGTTTGCCGCGCCGGAGGAGCGCATCAACGGCATTCGCGGTCCGCTCATCACCGAAGGCGGCATTCGCGTGAGCGAGGAACAATTCCTCAACGATCCGTTCCGCCTGGCGGGTGAAACGAACTATCCGCTGCCCGATGGGTTCATCGCCGGCCTGGCGCTGGTGAACGGCAAGCCCACGATCACCGACCCGCGCGCCATCCACACCGGGCCGTTGTTCGGCATGAGGCCGGGCTTCGATCCGCGCATCAACGATTTCCTCTACGCGCTGACGATCCTGAACGGCCTGGCCCATGGCGTCGAAGTGGATATCGAATCGGTGTCCCGCAACATCCTCACCTTGAGCCGCGCGACCGGCTTCACCGTGGACTTCTTTGGCGTGGGCAGCACGAGCGACAGCCGTGTGACTTTCCGCGGCATTCCTGACGAAGCCTCGCTCGCGTCGATCCGCTGGCAGGAGGTCATGGTGGGTATCAACGGCTTCGTGGCGGTGAACCAGACCTGGAGCGTCACGCTCGATGGCAACACTTACAGCGTGCTGACCGACGCGACCGACAGCCTGCTGACCGTGGTGGATGATCTCAAGGCGCAGATCGAACTCGCCACGCCAGACACTTTCGACGTGCGGCTCGAAACCAGCGTGTTGGGCAGCCGGCTGCTGTTCGTGAAGAAGGACGGCTCGCCGTTCACCTTCAACTTCGCGGTGCCGCAGAACGTGACGCGCACCATCCGCGGTCTCCCGGTGCAGGCCGACGTAACCGCGCCGGGTGTGCTGTGGACCGAGGCATCGTTCTTCTTCAACGGCGCACCGGTGGCCGGCGAGCAATGGAACCTGCGCGTGGACGGCACCCATTACTCCTACACCGTGGGCGTGGGCGAAACGGATTGGGCCGCGGTGACGGAGGGGCTGGCGGAAGAGATCACCTCCCTCACCGGGTCGGAATTCCTGCCCGGTGTTTCTGGCGATACCATCACGCTCGCCGGTCCGTGGCCGGTCGATCCGATGAGCGGTCAGCCGCTGGAGCCGGGTCTGGGCGATGAATACTTCTACGCGCCGGTGAACTTGAACGTGCGCGTGGTCGAGGAGGACCAGGTTGATACGCTGAATGTGTTCAATGGCCACAGTCCGTCGAACGACACTGGCACCTTGACCGAGGATCGCCTGACCGGCTTCGGCATGGGTGGCGACGCGGTGATTGGCGGCCAGTTGATCGGCGGCGGCATCACTTACTACAACATGGAGGCGTTGCGGCTGGAACTGGGCACGGGCGACGACTGGCTGATCATCGAATCGACCCACGGCGGCTCGACGGTTGTCACCACGGGCGCGGGGGCTGACAGGGTGAACGTGAAGACCATTGGCGGGCACACTTCGGTGAGCACCGACACCGGTAACGACACAATCACGGTGGGCAGCGATGATCTGCTCATGGATCAAATCACCGGCCTGCTCACGCTCGACGGCGGCGCGGATGAGGACACGGTGACCGTGGATGACAGCGGCGACGGCAACGACAACACCGGTACGCTCGACAGCACGACGCTTGTCGGACTGGACATGCCGACGGTGCCGGAAGTGCAGCGTTGGTTCGTGCGCGCGGCGAGCGGCACCTATCGCCTCCGCACCGCGGGCTTCGGCACAGACGCTGGCTTCGCCAGTTCGGCCCACGTCTTCCGGCTCGCTGATTCCGCCGAGGTGACGCTGGATTACAGCCTGACGGCGGATGAAGTGGCGGCCCGGCTGCGCATCCTCTACGGATCGGCCGACATCGTGGTGACCGAGAACCGCACGGCCACCAATGTGACCTACACCGTGGCCTTCGTGCGCACGCTGGCGGGACAGGACTTCGCGCAACTCGAATGGGGCGACACGCGCACCACCACGCTGCTGGTGCCGAACGAGGAGGCGTCGGTGGACGTGCAGACCAGCACGCTGCGCGACGGTACGGTGATGCCTTACCGCAACACGCTGCAAACGGTGACGGTGAGCGCCTCGAGCGGATCCTTCCGCCTCGGTTTCCGGCTGGATGAGACCGATCCGCTGGCGGTCACCTGGACTGCTCCGATTGCCTTCGACGCCTCCGCGCAGGATCTCTTGGCGGCCTTGAGCGCGATCCTCAATCCGAACAACACCAACCCGGCGCTGCCGTTCACCGACAACGTGGCGGTGAGCAAGCATGGCAACGCCTATCACATCACGTTCCAGGGCGAGCATCGCAGCCGTTCGATCAATCCGGCGGATG
>DATLZF010000851.1:0-3022 GCA_035574135.1 Candidatus Methylomirabilota bacterium | reverse complement strand
CCGGTGGCTTCTCCCGCTGCCGGTCCCACGGTTCCGTCACCGCCGTCTCCCACAAATCCTTTGCCGCCGGCGGCGGTGGGGGCGAGCGGGGCGCCGGCGAAAATCACGAACCCTCCGGCGGCTTCCCCGCCAGTGCCGGTGGCGGTTCCGGTCATCCCGCCCACCAATGCTCCGGCCTCGCCGGCAGCCGGCCTCAGTCCGGCCCTGCAAGCCGCGCTGGCGGCGGCGGAAAAAGGCGATGCGGCGGCGCAGTTCCGGGCGGGCATGATGTTTGCCGGGGGCAAGGATGGGCCGCAGGATGGCGTGCGGGCGGTGGAATGGTTGCGCAAAGCAGCCGAGCAGGGCCACGTGGCCGCGCAGTTCAACCTGGCCGTGTTCTTCGCTCAGGGCTTCGGCGTCGAACAGAACTACGTCGAGGCGGCCAAATGGTTTCGCGGTGCGGCGGAAGCGGGAGATCGCGCCGCCCGGTACAACCTGGCCCTCCTCCTTGCCAACGGGCTGGCGGGAACCACCAACCACGCCGAAGCGGTGAAATGGTTCCGCGCGGCAGCCGAGCAGGGGGACATGGCTTCGCAGGTGGCCCTGGCCGTCGCGTATCTGGATGGGCAAGGAGTGTCCCGCGATCCCGCCGAGGCGTACGTGTGGGCGAGCCTGGCCGCGGCGCGGGGGCATCGCGATGCCGAGGCGTTGCGTGAAACCGCGCTGGTGGGGGCGTCGCCGGAAGTGGTGTTCGAGGCCCGCCGGCGCTTGGCCACGCGAGGCGATCCGGAAGACCAGTTCCAAGTGGGACTGGCCTACAGCAAAGGTCTGGGTGTCACACAGGATGTGACCCAGGCCGTCAAATGGTGGCGCGACGCGGCGCAACTCGGACATCCGGAGGCCCAGTTGAAGCTCGGCCAGGCGCTGGCCGCCGGGCAGGGCACGGCCACGAATTTCACCGCCGCCGCCGAATGGTTCCGCAAGGCGGCGCAACAGGGCCACATCATCGCGCAAATGCTGTTGGCCAATGCCCTGGCCGCTGGCCGCGGCGTGCCGCAGGATTTTGCCGAGGCCCTGAAGTGGTATCGCCGCTCCGGCGAGCACGGTGTCGTGGAATCGCAGGTGAACCTCGGATTGATGTACGCCCAAGGCTTGGGGACGCCTCAGGACTTCAAACAGGCGCTGCACTGGTTTCGACTGGCGGCAGAGCAAGGTGACCTGAACGCGCAACTCAACCTCGGTATGCTCCATGAGCGTGGCCAGGGCACACCGGCCAATCCGGCCGAAGCGGTGCGGTGGTATCGAATGGCCGCGGATCGTGGCAACGCCGAGGCTCAGGTCCGTCTCGGTAGCGCTTACGCTGAGGGTCGGGGTGTCGGCCGGGATCCCACCGAGGCCGTTCGGTGGTTTCGCAAGGCGGCCGAGCAGGGTGATCCCAGAGGCGAGGTCAATTTGGGCTACGCCTTCATGGAAGGGCTGGGTGTGCCCAAGGACCCGGTGGAAGCGTCCCGGTGGTTCCGGCGCGCGGCAGACCGCGGGGACGGCCGCGCGCAGTTCAATCTTGGCGTCCTCTACGAAACCGGCCAGGGCGTCAAGCAGGACGCGAGCGAGGCGCTCCAGTGGTATCAGCGGGCGGCCGGGCAGGGGGTGACCGAGGCCGAGGCCAAGCTGGCCAGCTTGTATGCCCAGGGCGCCGGGGCGGCGCAGGACTGGGGCGCGGCTGCGTTCTGGTTTCGCCGCGCGGCCGACCGTGGAGACCGTGCCGCCCAGTTCAACCTTGCCGTGCTGTTTGAACAGGGGCTTGGCGTCACCAACGACATGGCCGAGGCCCTGCGCTGGTTTCTCAAGGCCGCCGAGCAGGGACATCCCAAGGCGCAGTACAAGGTCGGCCACGCCCGGCTCGAAGGGGTGGGCCTGCCTCGCGATCCTGCCGAGGCCGTCAAATGGCTGCGCAAATCCGCGGATCAGGGCGAAGTGCTGGCGGCCTTTCACTTGGGCGTGGCGCACGATACGGGAACGCTCGGCCAGACCGATCCTGCCGAAGCCGCCCGCTGGTATCGGGTTGCCGCCGAGAAAGGGCACGCCGGCGCCCAGTTGAACCTCGGGCACCTTTACGACGCCGGCGAGGGCGTCACGCAAAACTTCGACGAGGCCGCGCGCTGGTATCGCAAGGCGGCGGATCAACGCGAGCCGCAGGCCGAATATGCCCTTGGGGCGTGCTATGCGGACGGCGAGGGCGTGCCGCAGAATCTGGTGGAAGCCTACAAGTGGACGGCGTTGGCCGCCGCTCACGGCCACGGGGACGCACCCACATTCCTTGACACGTTGTCCAAGAAGCTCACCGCCGAACAACTGGTGCAGGCCCGGCAACTGGCCGCCGCCGCGTTGGCACCCGGCAAGTAGTTCCTTCGTGGTCCCCCACGCCGGCTGGTTCAACCACAGACTCACCGGCCGCTGATCCGTGCTTTCCGAATACCCGCCGGGAGTGCTTCACCAAGCGGTCGGTGGCGGCCCGCTCGGCCTTGCAAAGATGCCGTTCGAACGGCGCGTGCTGCGTGCCGCGCACGAATGGTCTCCTCGCTCAAGTCGATCGTGGCCGCCAAGCGGGATGCCATCTCGGCCAGCGTCAGCGGGGCTTCCCCGGCGGGCGTTCCGGTGCGGGGGGTACCGTCGCCGGTCCCGCGCGTGCGGCGCAGGCGGGGCGGGCCATGTCTGACGGGCCAGACGTGGTCTTCTAGCTCATCACGAGAAGCTCATATCACGAGCAAGAGTTTCCAAAACGTAACGTTGGCCCTTGTGGCCGTAGGCAGGAGGTGTGCTACGTTGGCCGCCTGCGGCATGACCATGAGACGGCAGACAGTGGTTGAGGTGAAAACGGGACGAAGTCGGCTGGTGCTGGATGGCGAGCCGATCGTGTCCAGCGCTCCGGGGCCGTGGACCGGCCTGCTCGTCGAGCATCACGCGCCCGGGCAGCAGGCGGAATTGCGGGATGTGGCGCCCGTCGAGCATATCGTTGCCGTCAACGTCGGCGGGTTGGCTCGTT
>DATLZF010000850.1:0-9515 GCA_035574135.1 Candidatus Methylomirabilota bacterium | reverse complement strand
TGCGCGGCGCCAACATGGACACGCTGGTCGCGCTCGGTTCCACCACGGCCTATGCCTACAGCGTGTGGGCCCTGTTCGGCGCTGCCGGCGGGCATCTGTACTTCATGGAGGCGGCCGCCATCATCACCCTCATCAGCGTCGGGCACTGGTTGGAGGCGCGGGTTTCGGAACGCGCCTCGACATCGTTGCGCGCCTTGCTCGAGCTGGCGCCCGCCACAGCCCGCCAGTGCAATGCCGCGGGCGCTGAGATCGAAGTGCCGGTCGCCGCCTTGAAGATCGGGGATCGTGTCGCGTTGCGGCCCGGGGATCGCGTGCCAGTGGATGGCGTGGTGGTGGAAGGGGATTCCGCCGTCGATGAATCCATGCTCACCGGCGAATCCCGCCCTGTGGACAAGGCGCCGGGAGCGCCGGTTTACGCGGGCACCATGAACTTGAGCGGCCGGCTGGTGGCGCGCGTCACCGCCACCGGCGAAACCACGGCGCTCGCCGCAATCATCCGCGCCGTTCAGCGCGCCCAGACCAGCCGGGCCGGCATTCAACGCCTGGGCGATCGGGTCAGCAGCGTCTTTGTACCGGCGGTGGTGCTGATCGCGCTGGCCGCGGCCCTGTGGTGGGGACTGGACTACGAGCAGGCCCATCACGTCAATCAGCGCCTCGCCCCGTTCCTGTGGACGGCGCATCCACCCCCGACGCCCCTGGCTGCGGCGGTCGTCGCGGCCGCGGCGGTCCTGATCATCGCCTGTCCGTGCGCGATGGGACTGGCCACGCCGGCCGCGATCATGGCCGGCGCCGACGCCGCCGCACGCCGCGGCATCCTCATCCGCGATGGCGTGGCACTGGAAAAGGCGGGGAGCATCGACACGGTGATCTTCGACAAAACGGGTACCCTGACCGAGGGGCGGCCAGCCGTGACGGGAGTGGAGGTGCTGGGCGAACTCGACCCGCAACGGGCGCGGGAACTGGCCGCGGCGCTGGCGCGTCATTCAACGCATCCGTTCAGTCGGGCGATCGCCGGGGGCATCACCTCAGACATCGAGATCGAAGGCTGGCGCGAGGTTCGGGGAGCCGGCCTCGAAGGAGTTTGGAGAGATCGGTCGGTCCGCCTGCGGCTGGGTTCACTCGAGTGGTTGGTCGAAGGCCCGGCCGACGGGGGACCGGCCCAAGCCCGAGCCCGGGTCTGGCGTGACACGGGCGCGACGGTGATCGGTCTGTCCCTGGACGGCAAGCTGATCGCCCTGTTTGCTCTGGCCGACCCGTTGAAGCCGGGCGTGGCGGAGGTGCTGCGCCGATTGGGCGGGAAGGGTCTGCGTCCCCTGCTGGTCACCGGCGACAGCGCCCGCACCGCCGCGGCGGTGGCGCGGCAGATCGGATTGGCGGAAGCGGATGTGTTCGCGGAAGTCAAACCCGAGCAGAAAGCGGGACTCGTTCAACAACTCCAGTCCCGCGGTGCGCGGGTGGCCTTTGTGGGGGATGGCCTCAACGACGGCCCGGCGCTCGAGCAGGCGGATCTGGGTATCGCGGTCAGCAAAGCCAGCGATGTCGCGCGCGAGGCGGCGGACATTGTTCTGTTGCGGTCGGACATCGAGGCGGTTCCGGAGTGCCTCGGGCTGGCCCGGGCCACGCTCCGGGTGATCCGGCAGAATTTGTTCTGGGCCTTCTTCTACAACGCGCTGGGTGTGCCCCTGGCAGCGCTGGGGTTTATGAGCCCGGTGCTGTGCGCCGCAGCCATGGGATTGTCGGACCTGGTCGTGATTGGCAACGCGCTGCGTTTGCGCGGTCGGCGTTGGTGGGGCTGAGGGGTGCGCTCGCCCGGCGGCTCTCAACCGGGCGGCGGCAGCCTGGGAAACAACCGGTGGGCGGCTTCGCACGTCATCGCGCTCAACTCCTCCATGGAACAGCCGCGCACCCGGGCCGCACACGCGGCGATCTCGCGTACGTGGGCCGGTTCACAGCGTTGCCCCCGATAGGGAACAGGCGCGAGGTATGGGCAGTCGGTTTCCAGCATGAAACGGCCCGGCGGTATTGCCGCCAGGGCATCGCGCACGTTCTGCCCGTTTTTGAACGTGAGGATGCCGGTGAAGCTGACCAGGCAATCCAGCGCCAGCACGCGTTGGACTGCGGCGGCATCGCGCGCAAAACAGTGGAACACGCCGCGCGGCCGGCCTTGAGATCGCTCCATGAGCGTCACGGCATCCTCGAAGGCGTCGCGTTCGTGGATCACGCAGGGGAGGCCGGCCTCGGCGGCGACTTCGAGCTGCTGCGCGAACAGCCGCGCCTGTCGGGTCTTGTATTGCTCATCATCTGCCGCCGACTTGCCGGCCTGCTGGCTCGGCAACCGGTGGTAGTCCAGCCCCGTCTCGCCGATGGCCACGACTTTGGGGTGGCGGGCCAGTTGGCGCAGTGCGGGGCGCACATCCTCCGGGGCGCGCTCGACGTAGCTGGGATGCCAGCCCACCACTGCGAAGAGGGCGTCGAACTGTTCTGCCAATCGGACGACCCGGGCGCTGCTGTCCAGATCGGTCCCGACACAGAGAATTCGCGTGATGCCGGCCACCCGAGCCCGCTCGATCAGTTGGGGCAGCTCGGGGGCGAATTCGGGATAATCGAGATGGGCGTGGGTGTCGTAGAACGGCGTCACGGCTGGGTCGGGCGGTCTGACGGAGCGTCAATTGACCGCCTGCTTGATCGTTTCGCCCGTCTTGCGCGCGGTGTTTTCAATGGCGTGGCCGGTCTTCCGGGCGCTCTCTTGGATTTTCTCGCCGGCCTGGCCGGCGGTCTCACCGACCGTTTCCACGGCATCCTTCACGGTGTGCCGGGTTTTCTCGGCTGCGCGGGAAACGGTCTGAGCGATCCTGCCGGCGGCGTTATCCAGTCTTTGCCCGGCCTTTTCAAGCGGACCCTTCTCTTTGCAGCCGAAGGTCAGAGCGCCGGCGAGGGCAAGGGCGGGCAGGAGGCGTGGGAGGGCGTTTGGTCTCACAGGGCTAAGGGTTCTGCCGACGGCGGGGGGCTTTGCCGCGTTTCCGTGTCGGCGTCACTCCTTCTTTACCGCGGCCTTCACTTCGATGTGAAGCTCGCGGAGCTGCCGCGGTGCCACCACCGACGGCGCCTCCGTCATCAGGTCCACGCCTTTCGCGGTCTTCGGGAAGGCGATGACGTCGCGAATGCTGGGTGTGCCGCAGAGGATGGCGCAGAGGCGGTCGAAGCCGAGGGCGATGCCGCCGTGCGGTGGGGCGCCGTAGCGGAAGGCCTCGAGCATGTAGCCGAAGCGCAGTTTCGTTTCGTCCGGCGGGATGGCGAGGATGTCCTCGAAGATGGTTTTTTGCACGTCGGGCTGGTGGATGCGGATGGAGCCGCCGCCCAGTTCGACGCCGTTGACCACGATGTCGTAGTGCTGGCCGCGGACCTTTTTGGGGTCGGTCTTGAGCAGCGGGATGTCCTCGGCCACGGGGGCGGTGAAGGGATGGTGGCTGGAGTACCAGCGGTTCATTTCCTTGTCGAAGCTCAGGAGGGGGAAATCGACGACCCAGAGGAAATCGAAACGGTCGGCCGGGATGGTGAGCTTGCCGGAGGCCTTGAGCACGTCGGCGCAGTAGAGGCGAATCTTGCCGAGGATTTCGCAGGCGTTGAGCCATTGGTCGGCGGCGAAAAGGATGAGGTCGCCTTCCTCGATGGCGAGCCTGGTCTTGAGCGCGGTCTTCTCGGCCTCGCTGAAGAATTTCACGATGGGCGATTTCCACTCGCCTCCCTCGACCTTGATGAAGGCCAGGCCCTTTGCGCCGAAGCTTTTTGCGTATTCGGTCATCGTCTCGATCTGGCCCTGGGTGGCGCAGGCCAGGCCCTTGGCATTGATGGCCTTGACGACGCCGCCGGCGGCGACGGCGCCGGAGAAGACCTTGAAGGAGGACGCCTTGAAGTCCTCGGTGAAATCGACCAGCTCCATGCCGAAGCGCGTATCGGGCTTGTCGATGCCGAAACGGTTCATCGCTTCCTGGAAGCTCAGGCGTTTGAAGGGCGTGGGAATATCCAGGCCGAGCGCGACCTTCCAGACGCGCTTGAGGTAGCCCTCGATGAGCGCGTAGATGTCCTCGCGGTCGATGAAGGACATCTCGATGTCGAGCTGGGTGAACTCGAGCTGGCGGTCGGCCCGCTGGTCTTCGTCGCGGAAACAGCGGGCGAGCTGGTAATAGCGTTCGACGCCGCTGACCATGAGGATTTGTTTGAACTGCTGGGGTGATTGGGGCAGGGCGTAGAACGTGCCGGGATCGCGCCGGTTGGGCACGAGGAATTCGCGAGCGCCCTCGGGCGTGCTCTTGAAGAGGATGGGCGTCTCGACCTCGAGGAAGCCCTGCTCATCCATGTAAACGCGCGTGGCGGTGGCCACCTTCGAGCGGAGGCGCAGGGCCCGGGCCATTTCGGGGCGGCGCAGGTCGAGGTAGCGATACTTCAGGCGCAACTCCTCGTTCACCTTGTTGGCCACCTCCGGGTCGTCCACCGGGAAGGGCAGCACGTCGGCATGGTTGAGCACGGTCAGTTCTTTGACCAGCACTTCGACCTGCCCGGTGGCGATCTTCGGATTCTCCGTGCCGGCGGGGCGCAAGCGCACCTGGCCGGTGATTTCGATGACTGACTCGCTGTGCAACCTGGTGGCGGTGTCGAAGACTTCCTGCGGCAAATCCGCCGGGTCGAACACCGTCTGCGTGCGGCCCTCGCGGTCGCGCAGGTCGATGAAGAGGACGCCGCCAAGGTCGCGGCGGGAGTGGACCCAGCCGGAAAGGATGACGGTCTGCCCGGCGTGTGCCGGGCGCAGTTCGTTGCAATGGTGCGTGCGTTTCATGTTACCAGCCCGCGTCGCCGGCTCGCCTTTCCCGCGACGGGAAGGCGGATGTTGGCGGGAAAGAGGCCGAATTCAAAGCCAAACTTGGCGTTCCGAGCCTGCTCAGGCGCCATCCCGAACGAGGCGGGCCACGTAGGCGCCATCGACGCCGTCGGCGAACGGGAGGAGTTCGCGTTCGAAGTCCAGACGGAAAGTTGGATGCTCCGCCAGGAACTGCTGCACGACCTCCTGGTTTTCCTCCGGTTCGAGGCTGCACGTGCTGTACACGAGGGTGCCCCCCGGCTTGAGCTGGAGGAATGAGCGATGGAGGAGATCGGCCTGAACCGCGCGCAGTCGTTCCAGTTCCGCCTTTTCGACACGCCAGCGAAGGTCCACGCGGCGGCGCATGACGCCCGTGTTGGAGCAGGGGGCGTCGGCCAGCACGCCGTCGAACGGTTCGGACAGCTCGAGGTTCACGGTGCCGGTGGCGCGCGAAATATTGACGATGGAAACGCCGAGGCGCTCGCAATTCTGCCGGACGAGTTCGCGGCGGCGCACATCGAGGTCCTGCGCCATGATGTAGCCGCGGTTTTCCATGCGTTGGGCGATGTAGGTGGTCTTGCCCCCGGGAGCGGCGCACAGGTCGAGGATGGATTGCCCGGGTTTGGGATCCAGCGCATGCACGGCCAGTAGCGTGCTGGGGTCTTGGATGTAAAAGAAACCCTGCTGAAAACTCGGCAACGATAGAAGGGGCGGGGGCGAGAGCAACCGGAAGACGATCCGGCCGGGGGCCCAATCCAATTCCACAGCTTCATGGGCGACCTTCTCCGCATTCCAGTGCTCGATGAGTTTCTCCGCACTGATGCGCAGGGCATTGCGCCGGGCATAAACCGGCGGCGGCGTGTTGTTCCATTCCAGCAGGCGGGTGGTCCTTTCGACACCCCAACGCTGAGTCCAGCGCTCGACCAGCCAGTCGGGATGGGAGTAGCCCAACGCCGGGTGGATGCGTTTGAGGTCGCCGAGGGCGGCTGCATTGGCCGGCCGTTCTCGCAAACACGTGCGGAGGACGGCATTGATGAAGCCCGCTTTCGCACCCAGCCCGAGTTCCTTGGCCGCATCCACCGTTTCGTTGACGGCGGCGTGATCCGGGATGCGATCCAGCCAGAAGACCTGGTAAAGCCCCAGCCGGAGCAAGACCAGAAGTTCGGTTGCTTGAGGGCGGCCATCGGTGTGGCGGTCGATCAACCAGTCGAGCGTGCGTTGCCAGCGAACAACCCCGAAAGTGAGCTCCTGAACCAGGGCGCGATCGGCGGGGGCAAGGGACGCGGTGGCGAGTGCCTGATCGAGGAGAACTTCGATGAAACCGCCCTCGCGGGCGTGCCGGACCAGCAGCCGCGCGGCAATTTGTCTTGGTTTTTCGGCGCTCACGCCGGCATAATGCCAGTCGCTCAATTGCAATCGAGAATTTACTGCTATGAGAGATGAGTTCGAGAAACTCGCGTCGGCCGGGAAGATTGACCGGGCCCACGTCGATACCTTGGTGGTGCTGGCGCAGAGCGGCTATTGCGTGCATCGCAGTTGGGGGTTCGGGAAGATCAAGACCGTGGACACCGTGTTTGCGCGGTTCAGCATTGATTTCCAGAACAAGGCGGCACATACGATGGACCTGAACTTCGCGGCCGAATCCCTGCGCCCGATCGATAGCACTCACATCCTGGCCCGCAAGGCGTCCGACCTTGAGGGCCTGCGTCAAATGGCTGCGTTGCACCACCTGGACCTCATCAAGCTCGTGTTGCAGAGCTACGGGGGGCGAGCCACTCTGGACCAGATTCAGCAAATCCTGGTGCCCGATGTCATCCGGGACGATTGGAAGAAATGGTGGGAGGTGGCCAAACGCGAACTCAAAAAGGATGGCCACTTCATCCTGCCGACCAAGAAGTCGGATCCCATCATCTATCAGAAGGACGAGACATCCATCGACGACCGCTGTCTGGCGGGCTTTCGCGGGGCCAAAGGACTCAAGGCTCGGGTGGCGGTGGCGACAGAGGTGCTCAAATGCCTGCCCGATCTGGGCGACAAGACTGCCGTGGCGGGCGAGATCGTCCGGACGCTAAACGCCGACATCGTCACCCACCAGCGGACCCAGCCGGCCGTAGCGCTGGAGGGCATTTTCATCCGCGACGACATCCGCCAGGCGGCCGGTTTGCCCACGCCGGCGGAAGACGAACTGACACCGCGGAGCATTTGGGGCCAGGAGGGCATCTGGGTGGGAACAATCCTCGAGCAACTCCCCTCGTCCAAGCACAAGCGGGCCCTCTTATCGTTCAAGGAAGCCAATCCGGCCCTGTGGCACGAAGCCCTGCTCGGGGCGCTCAACAGCGTCTCCACCAAAACGTGCGGGGAGATTGCGTCCGTGCTGATCCAGGAAGGCAAGCTGGATCAACTGAAGGAGACGCTCGCCAAACTCATCAGTCATCACACCGCCTCAAGCGAACTGTTGCTCTGGCTGGCCAAAGAGCGCTCCGACAGCTTCGCCGACATCCTGGGCCCCGAGGTTTTTCGTGCCATGCTCACCGCCATGGAGCGGGACCAGTTCAATGAAAAGAAATCCAATCGGCTCGGCGACTTCATCATGGACGACCAGGACCTGCTGGTTGAACTGATCGGCTCCGCCGACCTCGAGGTCATCAAGGATCTCACTCGCGCCCTGCAGCTTTCCCCCTGCTTCGATGACATGGACAAGCGGTCGCTCCTGGCCCGCATTGTGAAAAGCTATCCGGCCATTCAGGCCCTGATCTCCGGCGAGCAGACCAAGCAGGACAACACACTGATCGTGTCGTGGGAAAGCTTGGAAAAGCGGAAAAACGAATACACGGAACTCGTCCAGAAAAAGATTCCGGCCAACTCGAAGGAGATCGCGGTGGCTCGCAGCTACGGCGATTTGCGTGAGAACCACGAATACAAGGCGGCCAAGGAAATGCAGAAGATTCTCATGCGTCGCAAGGCAGAGTTGGAGGTCATGCTGGTCCGGGCCCGCGGCACCGATTTCGCGAATCCCCGGACCGACTGCGTCAGCCTCGGCACGCAAGTTCAGGTTACCGACGTCACCACCGGTGTGTCTGAACACTACGTCATCCTGGGGGCGTGGGATGGCGATCCGGATCGTGGCATCATCAGCTACCTGACTCCGGTGGGGCAGGCGCTCCTGAATCATAAACCCGGCGAGGAGGTCGAGTTCGAGATGAACGGTCACCGCAAACGGCTCCGCATCGACTCCATCACGCCCTATCAAAAGCCCGCCAACTGACGCGGGCTCTCTTCTCGTCCCGCCCTGGTCGGACCCGCGCGCCGGGCCGGCGCCATCTCACCATTTTGCAAGACGGCTAATAGTGGTCATCAATGACGCCAAAATTTGTGAAAAATTTCACAAAGCTGCTTGCCATCGGAAGCGGGCGTGAGCTAAACATCGCGCGATCGAAAAACTGAGTTCGAGATCCCCGGTGAGCCGGGGTTTTGTGTCCTTGGCGAATCGGGTCGCTGCGACTTGACTGCGAGTCACCAAAATTGGGTTGACGGACCGGGGGCGTTGGAAAAAATCACCGGCTCTTGTTCCATCCGGGCCGCCGGGCCGGAAGCGGGTAGCATCGTGACGACAAACTGACGCATTGAGATGGCAGCTATTTTTCCCAAATGGTCGAACCGACTGGCCTTCTGGATCGTCTCGGTCGTGATCTTGTTCGGCGGCAGTGCCGTCGCGGGGCTTTGGTACTATTTCACTCCGAAATACACCCGCGTGGGCTACACCCCGCACCAGCCGGTGGCGTTCCCGCACTCCGTTCACGTCGATCAACTGGGGCTCGACTGTCGCTACTGCCACAGCCATGTCGAGAAGTCCTGGTATTCCAACGTCCCGTCCAGTTCCACCTGCATGAACTGTCACAACCAGGTGCTGAAGGACGATCCCCGGCTGGCGTTGGTTCGCGAGAGCGCGGCGTCGGGCAAGCCCGTCCCGTGGGTGCAGGTGCACAAGGTGCCGGATTACGTGTATTTCAACCACTCGGTGCACGTCAACCGGGGCATCAGTTGTGTGCATTGCCACGGTGAGATTAACAAGATGGACGAGGTCACACACGCCAAGCCCTTGAGCATGGCGTTCTGCCTGGATTGCCACCGCAATCCGGCCCCCAACCTCCGACCCAAGGACAAGGTGACCGACCTCTCTTGGGATCCGCACGCGCATCTGGCCAAAGACTGGGGTGAGAAAGCTGTGAAAGATTGGAAGATCAACGCTTCCCAGAATTGCTCCGCCTGTCATCGATGAAGACGATTCCTCCGCCTTGTCCGGAACCGGAAACCGGCCGCAAATACTGGCGCAGCCTCGATCAACTGGCTGACAGCCCGGAATTCCGCCAGTGGGTGGAGCGCGAATTCCCCGATGGAGCGGCCGAGTGGAGCGACCCCGTTTCGCGCCGCCAGTTTGCCAAGATCATGGGGGCGTCAGTTCTCTTGGCGGGCTTCGGTTTGACCGGCTGTCGGCGGCCGGAGGAAAAGATTTTGCCCTTTGGCAAGGCGCCCGAGGGGTACATCCACGGGGTGGCCCAGTACTACGCCACCGCCATGCCGACCCGGGGCGGGGCGATTCCCCTCGTGGTCCGTCAGAACGACGGCCGGCCCACCAAGGTCGAGGGGAATTCGTGGCACC
>DATLZF010000849.1:0-2908 GCA_035574135.1 Candidatus Methylomirabilota bacterium | reverse complement strand
CCGAGGCCCTGCGTTGCGGCGAGGCGGACCGCGCGGTGGCCGTGGGCCATGATGCACCGATCGAGCCGGAGACCGTGTTCCACTATCACCGGCTGGGGTTATTGGCCGCGGACGCGGTGCGGCCTTTCGATCGCGACCGGCGCGGGACGGTGTTTGGCGAGGGTGCCGCCGCCGTGATGCTCGAGACCGAGGCCGGCGCCCGGGCCCGGGGCGCGCGGGTGCTCGGGGAGTATCTCGGCGGGGGTTGTGTGACCGAAGGCAGCGGCATTGTGGAGTTGCGCGCCGATGGCGACGGCCTGGCCCGGGCCATCGCGCTGGCACTGGAGGATGCCGGACTGCCGCCCGAGGCGGTCGGCCTGGTGGTGGCTCATGGCAATGGCACGCGGGCGTCGGATGCGTCGGAGGCGGCGGCGCTGATGCGCGTGTTCGGCAGCGCGCCCCCGCCGGTGACGGCCTTCAAGTGGGCCACCGGCCACACCATCGCGGCGTCGGGGCTGCTTGATCTGACCCTGGCCCTCGCCGCGTTGCGCGAACGTGTGGTGCCGGGCGTGGCCACGCTGGAGGCGCTCGACCCTGAATGCGGGGCGCTGCCCGTTTCGCGCGAGGCCCGGCCACCGCGCTCCGACGTGGCGCTGGTCTGTTGCCGCGGCTTTGGCGGCATGAACGTGGCCGCAGTGGTCCGCCTCCCGGGCTGTGCCGGAGGATGAATTCGGACGCTGCCCATCCGGGACGTTGCGGCATCGACACGGTCGAGGTGGCGCGAATCGCAAAGCTGCTTGACCACGCCGGCCCCGGGGAACTCTCCGGGTTTTTCACCGCTCAGGAGCTGGCGGACGCCGGCTCGGGCCCCGGCCGGGCCGCCAGCCTGGCGGCGCGTTTTGCCGCCAAGGAGGCCTGTGCCAAACTGTTTCCCCGGGAGCTGGCGCTGGGTGCCCTCGAGCCCATGGACTTTTCCGTGCGGCGGGATCCCTACGGCGCGCCGCTGGTCGAGGTCAGCGCGCGGGCGCGGGCGGTGCTCGATCGGCATCTCGTTGCCGGGTTGCGGGTGTCGCTGACCCATACGGGTACGATCGCAACGGCCGTAGCGTGGGCCGAGCCCCGGTCGATCGAAGTGCCGTGGTTCGGTCGGCTGCTTTATCACGTGCTGCCCTATCGTCGCGGGGTGGTCATGGCCAATTTGCGCCGCGTGTTTGGCGACACGGTGGCGCCCGCCTGCCTCGAACGGCTGGCCCAGGCGTATTACGCGCATTACACGCGGTTCCTGCTCGAGTTCCTCCGCCTGCCGTTTCAAAGCGCGGCCCGGCGCGAAGCCTCCGTGCGGGTGGAGAACATTGAGTCGCCCCTGCGGGCTCACGCGCAGGGCAAAGGGGTGCTCATTCTCACCGGGCACTTCGGCAACTTCGAGGTGGCGACGGTGGCGGGCATTGGCAAGTTCCCGCAGTATCGGGGGCTGTTGCACTTCGTGCGCCGCCAGCTCAAGCCGCGGCTGTTGAACGATTTTGTGACGTGGCGTTTCCGGCGCGCCGGCTTTGGCACCCTGCCCAAGCGCGGATCGCTCGACACCATCCTTGAGCTGCTGGGCCGGGGCGCTTTGATTGTGTTCGTGTTCGACCAGCATGCGGGCCGGCCCGATGGCATCCCGGTCGAGTTTTTTGGTCATCCGGCGGGCACGTTCAAGAGCCTGGCGGTCATCGCGCTGGCCACCGGTGCGCCGGTGATCCCGGCCGCCAGTTGGCGCGAGTCCGACGGCACGCATGTGCTGCGTTTTGAGGAACCGTTGCCCTTGATCGAGTGCGAGGATGCGGGCGAAGCCATCCGGCGCAACACACGCGCCTACAACGCGGCGCTTGAACGAATGCTGCTGCGGCACCCCGAGCAGTGGATCTGGATGCACCGGCGCTGGAAACTGGAGGCAGCTCGCAAGATCTGACATGCGCTCGGTCGTGCGCCGGGCGGCGGGATTTCGCTCGACGCCACCGGCGGCCAGATCGGAAGGTTTGGCGCGATGCTCGTGCGACGACAAGAAGCTCGTTCCCTGCGGCAGTGCCGGTCCAGCGCGGCCGGCCTGTGGCGCTTGGTCGTGTCCGGCGTTGCCGCCCGGGCTTCGCTGGCGTTGCGGCCCTGTTCTGGTCATGCGTTTCACCATCACCCTGGAGCGTTTTGATCTGGCGCGCGGCGGGGCCGAAGTGGCAACGCTACGTCTGGTGCGGGAACTGGCCGCACGCGGGCACCAGGTTCACCTCATCACCAGCGGCGTGGCGGTGGAACTGCCGGCGGGGGTGACGGTGGAATTGATCCGGCTGCCGCCGTGCGGGGTGGCGTGGCAACAAATCTCCTTTGCCCGGCAGGTACGCCGGCGGCTGGCGCGGGGGGGGTGCGACCTGTCGTTGGCGGCGTGCGGTCGTGGTTTCTCCGAGGACGTGCTCTGGGCGCAGAACGGGGCGTTTCGGGGCGCGTTGGAAGGGCAGGCGCGCAGTTACTACTTCAGCCCGGTCCTGCGGTGGCTGCGGCGGCACCAGCATTGGTTCAGCCTGCGCAGCCGCGTGTACCTGGAACTGGAACGCAGGCACTTTGCTCGCCGGCCGCTGCCGTTTGTGCTGGCGCCCTCGCGGATGGTGGCCGAGCAGTTTGTGCGCATCTATCGATTGCCAGCCGAGCGGATTCGCGTGGCGAATTACCGGGTTGATGGCCGTCGGTTTTCGCCGGCCAGTCTTCGGCCGTTGCGCGCCGAGGCGCGGCAGCGTTTCGGACTCGGGCCGTCGGAGCTGGCCATCGTGTGCGTTGCGCAAAACTTCCGTCGGAAGGGGGTGCGACCGTTGATCGAAGCGGCGGCGCGCTTGCGGCATCGTCGGGAGGACTTTCGGGTGCTGGTGGCGGGCCTGGATCTGCGAGCGGCGCAGCCCTACCT
>DATLZF010000848.1:0-3490 GCA_035574135.1 Candidatus Methylomirabilota bacterium | reverse complement strand
TGGCGTTTCTCATCCTGTGCGCCGTGGCCGCCACTGTCCACGCGCTCACGCGCCATACGCCGTTCGGCCGGTATCTTTACGCCATCGGCGGCAACGAGGAGGCGGCCGTCATCTCGGGCGTGCCGACGGACAAGGTCGTCGTTCTGGCCTTCACTCTCCTGGGCGGCATTGTCGCCATCACGGGCTTCATGCAGACCGCCTACTCCGGGGCTTCGACGACGACGGTCGGAGACTTGATGGAACTGGACGCCATCGCGGCCTGCGTCATCGGCGGCACAAGTTTGAAGGGCGGACGCGGCTCGGTCATGGGCGCGCTCTTTGGTGCGCTGATCATGGCCAGCCTGCTCAATGGCATGACGCTGCTGGCCGTGTCGCCCGAGTCGAAATTCATCGTGCGCGGACTGGTGCTGGGATTCGCCGTGTGGATGGATGTGCGCTTCGGGCGGCGATGAGGCGCCACCGCCGCCGACAATCCGCCATGAATAATCCCCCAAGCCCGCCGTCAACCTGAACGCCTGACGACCCGGTGAAGGCGCTCGGAAGCAGTGCGCTCGGCCCTTCTTGTCGTGACGCTCGGTGAAACCAAGGCAGACCGGTGGATGCCCGACGCGCCAGCCTGAGTTGCAGTTGACGCCATCGGCAGGAAATCCAATGATGCCCACGATGCGATCCTTTGAAACCGGTCTGAGCCGCTTGCGGCGGCGTCTCACGGCGGCGGGCGCGGCATTGTTGTTGGCCGGGCCGGTCTTCGCCAGTGACCACGACGGAAGCAGCCATGAACTCCTGCCCACCAACGGCGCCTCCCGGTCCATCATCATTCGCGGTCCCTATGTGCAATTGGCCACCTCCCACTCGATCTACGTGGTCTGGCGCACCGACAAGCGCATCCAGCCGGTGGTCCGCTACGGGGACAACCCGGGCAACCTGGACCGCGTCGTGGCACCCCAGGACGTGATCACCCGCGTGTCTCTGGGGACCAACCGGGCCGAACGCCTGCGCGTGATCGAGCAGTGGCCGGAAGTGGCCCACTTTCCCGTGTTGCACAGCGCCTACGCCGGCACCTGGCAATACGAGGCCCGCATTTCCGGTCTCCAACCCGAGTCCACCTACTACTACGCCGTGTGCGACGGCGAGACCCGCCTGACGGGCCGCGATCCGAGCTATCGCTTCAAAACCCACCCCCCGCCGGGCAAGTCTGCGCCGGTGCGGATGTGGATCGTGGGGGACTCCGGCACCGGCCGCGAGAACCAGTCGCTGGTCCATGACGCCATGCTCAAACACACGGCGCGCGACGGCCGGCCGATCGATCTTTACCTCCATCTCGGCGACATGGCCTACAACAAGGGCAAGGACGTCGAGTTTCAAAGCCGTTTCTTCGAGATGTACGAGCCGACGCTGCGCAACGTGGTCTGCTGGCCCACCATGGGCAACCACGAAGGCAGCACGTCCAAGGGCACGACCGGCATCGGACCGTACTACGATGCCTACGTCGTGCCGGCACGCGGCGAGGCTGGCGGCGTGCCCTCGGGCACCGAAGCCTACTACGCTTTCGATTACGGCCGCGTTCACTTCATCTGCCTCGATTCCCACGACCTGGACCGCAAGCCCACCGGAGCCATGGCCCAGTGGCTCAAGCTCGATCTCGAACGCACCAAGGCCGATTGGATCCTGGCTTTCTTCCATCACCCGCCCTACACCAAGGGCTCTCACGACAGCGACCGCGAAACGCAACTGGTGCAGATGCGCACTCACATCATGCCGATTCTCGAGTCGCACGGCGTGGACGTGGTGCTTACCGGCCATTCCCACATCTACGAACGGTCCATGTTGATGGACGGGGCCTACGCCACGCCCACCATCGCTGAAAACGTCATTCTCGACGACGGCGACGGCGATCCCAACGGCGACGGCCCTTACCAGAAAAGCGCGGGCCTTCATCCGAATCAGGGCACCATCCAGGTCGTGGCCGGCCACGGGGGCACCCGCAACTCCCGCAAGGGCACCATGCCCGTCATGCGCAAGATCATCGTCGAACACGGCTCCGTCATCATCGACATCGAGGGCGACACCCTGACCGGTTTCATGTTGAACAAGTTCGCCGAGGTCCGCGACACCTTCAGCCTGGTCAAGCGCGGCCACATCACCCCCCGCCGCATTCTCAATCCATGGCAGCCGCCGGATTGGAAACCGCCGCGCAGCCCGGGCGGCGAGGAACCCGCCGCCGAGGTGCCGGAGGACTTCATCGACGTCATCCCGCGCCACGCCGAATGGCACTACCTGGCCGGCTCCGACCCGGAGGGCTTGAAGTGGACGGAACCGGATTTCGACGCGAAGGACTGGAAGGTCGGCATCGCCGGCTTCGGCTATGGCATGAAGGGCGTCCGCACCGAACTCACCGACATGCAGGGCAACTTCTCCCGCATTTACCTCCGCCGGGAATTCGAAATCGAGCACGCCGATTACATCGCCGAGATCGGCATGCGGATCTTCTACGACGACGGCTTCGTCGCCTACCTCAATGGCAAGGAAGTCGCCCGCAAAAGCATGGGCAAGGGCCACGGCAAGGACGCCAGGGACATCCGCTCCCATCCCGGCGACAAGCTCGAATACGTTCCACTCAAGGACTTCGAGAAGCATCTCAAGAGCGGTCGCAACGTCCTCGCCATCGAGGGGCACAACAGCTCAAAGGACAGCAGCGACTTTCTGCTGGATCCCGACCTCATCATCGAAGACTGACCCGCTCTGCGGAGGGCTTATGCCGGCGTCGGATTCCTCGACACACCCGCCCGGGCGGCCGAACGCCTGGTTTGCCTCCGCTCGAAACTGGGCCGGGGCACTCATGGCGTTGGTCCTGACCGCACGCGCCCCCGCTCACGACAGCCCGGAGGCGCTGGTGAACCGTTACTCCGCTTTGATGGCCGCGCACGGAGTGACCCCGTTGCTCCTCGCCAAGCGGGCCGAGGAATACGCCGTGCTCGGTGAACTGGACAAGGCCGCTGCCGACTGGGAACAGCTCCTCCAACTGCAACCCCGCTCGCTCAACGCCCTGACCGAACTCTCCAAGGTGCGGTTGGAAAGCGGCCGCCTGACGGAAGCAATGTCTTCCGTCAACCAGGCTCTGGCGCTCCCGGCCCACCCCGAGGAGCAAGCGCCCCTTTACCTGATCCGCGCCCATATCCATCGCGCCCGCGGCGATCTGACCAATGCGCTGGCCGACTGCGAGCGCTTCTTCGTTCATCCGGTGCCCGACGTGGACGCCTTCATCCTCCGCAGCCAGCTTCAACTCCGGCTGCAGCAATGGGAGGCCGCCCTGGTCGGTCTGCGCGAGGGTTGGGAGCGGACGGGCAGCGCCGTCCTCGAAACCCACTGGATCGAAGCGCTCGTTGATGCCGGCCGGCCGGCCGAGGCGCTGGCGCAAATCGAACGCCGCCTGCCCGAGACCCGCTGGCAAAGTTCCTGGCTCCTGCGCCGGGCCCGCGCGCGCCTCCGA
>DATLZF010000847.1:0-2197 GCA_035574135.1 Candidatus Methylomirabilota bacterium | reverse complement strand
AACCCGCCGCGGCGTCGGCTTGCCGGTCAAGCGGGCCATCCACCTTGTTGTTCAGCCCGAAGACCTCGCGCCGGCCGGCCAAAGCGACGAGTTCGACTTCCTTGACGTCGCCCGGCTCGAAACGCACAGCGGTGCCGGCGGGAATGTTCAGGCGGAAGCCGCGAGCCGCCGCGCGGTCGAAATCGAGCGCGGCGTTGACTTCAAAGAAATGAAAGTGGCTGCCGACCTGAATCGGGCGATCGCCGGTGTTGGCCACGCGCAGGGTCCGGACGTTCAACCCGACGTTGGCATCGAGCATGGGCGGGGTGGACGCAACGATGAGTTCTCCGGGGATCATGATTAACGAATCGGTTGGTGCACCGTGACCAGTTTCGTGCCGTCTGGGAAGGTGGCTTCAACCTGAATCTCGTGGATCATCTCGGCGACGCCTTCCATCACGTCAGCTCTTTTCAGAATCGTGGTGCCGAAGCTCATGAGCTCGGCCACGGACCGGCCGTCGCGAGCGCCTTCGCAGATTTCATAGGTGATGAGGGCAACGGCTTCGGGGTAGTTGAGCTTGAGGCCCCGGGCCTGGCGGCGCCGGGCCAGATCGGCGGCTGTGACCACCAGAAGCTTCTCCACTTCGCGAGGTGACAGATGCATGGCGGAATTCCTATCGCGGCGACCGTGGCAGATGCTTCATGGCTGGTTGAAGATGTTTCGCGCCATGGTTGCGCGAGCCTTCACCCACGGCCGAAGGGGGGCGACGATGCCCCGCCCTCCCGGGCTCGGAGCCCAGGTCGGGGGGCGACACGCCCTGGTGCTGCTCCTGCGTCACCAACGGCACGACTCGGATCGGGTTGCGTTTCTCCTGCAGCAAATGACTCGATCCCCAATGGCAGGAATCCGCCACGGGCCGGACGATGAGTGCTGACACGGCCGGCAGGGAGCGGGAAGGCGGCTTTGAGACATGCCCATCTCTCAAGCACCGGAGATGCCACCATCACTCTCGGCAGGGGGGCCGGCCACCGCGGTCGCTCGCCTTGCCCACGTTCCGGGGCACCAACCACGCGAACGATGCGGAAACACAACGCGGAAGCGCCAGGCGTCGGCCCTGGCATCATAGGCGTGGCTTGCCTGCAACCCCGCGTGGCCGCGGCTCGAAAGCTGTCGGAAAATGGGCAACCTGATCCCATTCGTGCAGGCACGGAACGTGGATGAAGCTTTTTGCGCAGACGCATGAGCGAGCCGGTGTCCACCCGACGTGGCACCCACATTTCGCCGTCACCCTTTTTTTGGAGGCGGTAACAGCGCACTTTGAATTGCCGCTTGTGAGCACCAAGCGAGTCCGGCAGTCTGGCTGCTGTCGCCGGTAATGAAAGTTGCCGGCGAGGGGAAGTCACCTCCCTGATTCACGAACAAAGTATGATCGCGATTTTGCCGGGATTCCTGGCCGGGCTGGTTCACGTGTTTTCAGGCCCGGACCATCTGGCTGCCGTGGCGCCGCTGGCCGTGAAGGATCATCGCCGCGCCTGGATGGCCGGACTGAAATGGGGCGCCGGCCACGCCCTCGGCGTGGCGATCGTCGGCGCCGCCGCACTGGGTCTGCGCGGCCTGGCCCCGATCGATCTGATTTCATCGTGGAGCGAACGGCTGGTGGGCGTCCTGTTGATCGGCATCGCAATCTGGGGATTCCGCCGCGCGCTGCGGCATCATGTCCATACCCACGCGCACACCCACGACGGCGTCCGCCACGTCCACATCCACGTCCACACCCACGGTCACGGGCAGGATGAAACGGTGGCGCATCAGCATGGTCATGCGGCGTTGGGCATCGGAGCCCTGCATGGTCTGGCCGGGGGCGCGCATTTCGTGGCCGTGCTGCCGGCGCTGGCGTTGCCCACCCAGGCGCAGGCGGTCGCTTACGTCGCGGCCTACGGCGCGGGCACGGTCGCCGCCATGGCCAGCTTTTCGACCTTGATCGGTCTGTTCGCCACACGCTGCGCCCGGGGCGGCACTTTGGCCTACCGGCACCTGATGGGCGCCTGCTCCGCTGCTGCCTTCGCGATCGGCTGCTTCTGGCTCGTGCGGTAAGAGCGGCGGACGAGGGTGATGATCTCTCGATCGGCACCGGACCACACGCCACACGCGCGCCGCGTTAGAACCCGGCGTTCCCACAGGTGGGCCGGCGGGCGTCCGGGGAGGGTCGGGTTGTCGG
>DATLZF010000846.1:0-5917 GCA_035574135.1 Candidatus Methylomirabilota bacterium | reverse complement strand
CAGAATCACAATCCAGTTACTCAAGGCTCAGCCAGGCACCGACCCGCTCCTCGTGCGTCCCGTAATTGAGGGTGGAGGCAACGAATTACCGTAACGCCGGTGTCCCGCCAAACGGTGTGAAGGAATTTAGCGCCCCTCTTGGCCGGGACGGAGGAAAGGAAGCTCCGCGCTGCTCCGCGGGCCACCCGCGCGTGTAAGGGTGGGGTGTGATTGGATTCAATCCTCACACGAAACTTTGCGGACAGCCGCCGGACAAGCGCGAACTCGCGCCGAGCGATTCTTCAAGCCTGTGCACAGATGGGCTGCCGGCGGCCTTCCGCTCCGGTCCAAACCGGACTGTATCTGGGCAGGCCTTTCTTACAAAGGCAATGCCGCTTGCAAGGTGGGAAACTCACCGGAGCACGTTCGAGAGCTTCGTTCCACCGCAACCTCAACTCCAACTCGACATGAACGAAACCCCTCCGAAGACCGGCCTGCCCGCCGTGGGCGTGGACATCGCCAAGGCCAAGTTTGACGCCTGTCTGGGGCGCACCAAGCCTGTCCTGAAAACCTTCGACAACACGCCCGAAGGCTGCACGGCGCTGCTGGCCTGGCTGGCCCAGCACGGCGTCGCCCAGGCCCATATCTGCCTGGAAGCCACCAGCACCTACGGCGACACGCTGGCCCGGCACTGCCACGAGCGCGGCCACCGCGTGAGCCTGGTCAATCCGGCGCGCATCAAGGCCTTTGGCCAGGCCTGCGGGCTGCGCAACAAAACCGACAGCGCCGACGCCCGGCTCATCGCCGAGTTCTGCGCCCGGCAGCGTCCGCCCCCTGGAGGCCGCCCGCGCCGGAGGTGGTCACCCTGCGCGAGTTGATGCGGCACTGGACGGATGTGAGCCGCTGGCTGACGGCGCAGAAGTGCCGACTGGACATGGCGGGCCAAAGCGTGCGCGGCTTCATCGAGCAACAGATCGAGTTCCTGGAGGAACAGATCCGCGCCGTGCGAAAGACGGTCAACGCGCACCTGCGCCAGCATCCGGCGTTGTGGAAAAAGGTGAAGCTCTTGGAAACCATTCCGGGCATCGGGCGGCAGAACGCGGCGCGGCTCTTGGCCGAGTTGCCCGTCGAACTGGAGACGGCGCGCGCGGCGGCGGCGTATGTGGGCGTGACGCCCCGGCGCAACGAGTCGGGCGCGATCGTGCGGCGCATTTGCCTGAGCCGGCAGGGCAAGGCCAGCGTGCGGCCGGGGCTGGATCTGGCGGCGTTGAATGCCTTTCGTTCCAACACGCCGTGCCGGGCGTTGGCCGCACGACTCCTGGCCAAGGGGACGACGAAGAAAGCCGTGGTGGTGGCGGTGATGCACAAACTGCTGCGCCTTGCGTTCGGGGTGTTGAAGCATGGAAAAGCGTTTGATCCGAAATGGGCGGAAGCTGCTTTCCCTGATTTAGCCGCTGCCCCCACCGCCTCTCGACAGCCGCCACTGTATCTGCCCCCGGCCGGCCCGGGCCGCGGCTCACGCTTGCCCCGCCACCTTTCAACGACGCGCGCGCTCGTAGCCGGTCAGCCACGCGTTCGCCCGCTCTGCCAACCGCCCGCGTTCGGCCTTCGTCAGCCCGGCGGGATCGAAGCGCAGCCGGTAGTGCAACCAGACCAACTCATCCAACTCCGGATGGAAGCCGACGCCCTCGGATTCAAGACGCCGGGTCCAGGCGCACAGACTTTCGCCGGGCAGGCGCTCCCACCCTGCGGCGGCGAGGGCTTGTTCGATCCGATAGAACTCCGAATCGGCCCCGGGGCGGACCGACGAACGGCCGCTCGATCCGTCGGCCCGTCCCGCCCGGCGCCACTGGCGGCGGAAGATCAACTGGACCGCAAGTCCGACCACGAGCGGCACCATCAGCCAGCCGAGATACCGTCGGGCCTCGCCGCGCCCCGCGCGCCACCGTGCAAGAGCAAACTTCACGCGCGACCATTGATCCGACAGCGATTCCCACCAGGTGGCTCCCTGACTCTCCGCGTCCAGCCACGAACCCGGCGTGGTGTCCACAACCTGCCAACCTCCCGGCAGCCAGGCGAGGCACCAGGCATGGGCGTGGCGCTGCCGGACCACATACTCCTGACCGACCTGTTCCCCCACCGCAAAGCCGACCGCGTAGCGCGCCGGGATGCCGGCCTGACGCAGCAAAAGAGTCGTGGCTGTGGCGAAGTATTCGCAATGGCCGGCCCGACGCTGGAGAAGGAACTCCGCCAGCGAAGAACGTCGCACCCGCTGCGCCAAATCCAGCGCCGGATACGTCGAGTAGCGGAAGTGCTGCGCGAAGAAATCCCGGACCCGGGCCACGGTGGCAAAGGGATCCGCCGCCGGCAGCCCAATCTCACGCACCACCTGCTCGACCGCTGCAAGTTCGGACTCCGGGACCTCGAGGTCCTCGGCATCCGGGCCGGCGGATCGAACGGGCGAGCCGCCGAACCGGGCCTTAAACTCGACGTAACCCGGACCGGCCGCCGACCGGACGACTCCCAGCCGGTTGGTCTCGAGCAAGAACACCGACAATTCATCCAGGCGCATCGCGTCGTGCGGCAGCGGCAGCACACCCTGGCCACCCGGCAGAAGCAGGCGCAACCGAACTTCGTTCGTCGAACCCGTCCCCGCCCCCAGCAACCACGTCGTCGGATCCGATTCGGGCAGCAAGGGCACGAACTCCCGTCGCGAGGCCAGCCAGGTGGGAGGACGGAACACGTTATAGGTCGCCTCGTGCAGCAGCTCAGGGGGGTTCTGGCCCTCGAGACGAAGCACAACCCGTCCCGAGAGCTTCAACTCGCCCAGGGCGCCGATGCGCGTGCGGCTCTCGCGCGGATCAGTGGAGCCGCCGTTCCATTGGGCCAGCAGCGCTGCATCCAGCCGTTCGAGAGCGCGCCGCACGCGCAGGAAGCCCGCTTGTCCCGCGTAGCCCAAACCCAGCACCAGCGCCAGACAGAGCCACCAGGCCGTCGGGGTCGAGGGTCGCGGACGCCGGGACCACAACGCCCAGCCGAGAAGAAACGCGACGATGGCAAAGAATGACTCCCGCCGCGTTCCGACGGCGCTACTGGCCAGCACACAGAGGGCAAAGTAGGCGTAACCCACGTTGACGCCGGAATCTCGCGACGCACCCTCCGATTCCGCTCCGCTCCGGGCGCGGCGCAGCCACCAGGAAAAGGTGCTCCACGCCATCCGCCGGTGCGCGCCCCACGCCTGGGCCAGCGCCATGGCGAAGAACGCCGCCGGCATCCACTGAAACACAAAAAACATCGAGCGCGCGCCCCGGTTGACCAGCGCGACCCGATTGGCCGGGGAGGGATTGGTCACCAGCGATTGCAGCGAACCTCCGTAATCCGAAACCACGAACCCAAACACCAGAATGCCGAAATAGAGGGCGACGCAGAAGTTCCAGAGCCGGTCGAGATCGGACTGCCGAAACTCCCACCGGACCGCACTCCACCGCGCGCCCTCCAGCAGCGCGCCCAGCGACAGCCCCAGCCACAGCAGATCCATCCTCCAGCCCCAATACACCAGGGCCACCCCAACGAGCAGGGGAGGCGTGTTCATGCCGCCGCCTCCCTTCGCGCCCCGATCCCCTGCAAATCCTCAGCGATCCTCCCCACGCGCAACAGATGACAATCGACGTCCGGGTGTTCCGCCAGCCGGGCCCGCACAGTCTCGGCGGCAGAGGGTTCGACCACGATCAGAACACGCGTGGGCACGCCGAGGATGCGGAGTTGCCGCACCATTTCCGCGCGGTCGCGATCCCAGTCCAACAGCACGCAGAGGCAGCCGCTCAAAGCGCGGGCGTGGCTGGTGACCAGGTGAATCAACCGCGCGTAGGGCCTGGCGTGGCAAGGCGCCACCGAAGCGAGCAGCTCGAGCGCCCGTTCCACCTGTCCCACCCCCCGCCCGGCCGTAAACTGCACGGCCTCCGCCCCCACGAACATCAGATCGAGCAACGACTCCTGCGTCGTCAGCGTGCAAGCGAATGACGCTGCCACCGACACGGCCTCCTCGAACACTGCGGACAGCCCCCCGGCCGCAAAAGTGTCCAGCACCAGAGCGTGCCGGACGAAGAACTCGTCCTGATACTCCTTCACGATCAGCCGCCCGGTGCGAGGCCAACTCTTCCAATGAACCCGCCGCAGCGGGTCGCCCGGCCGGTAATCCCGCAGCGAGACGAATTCCTCCGATTCCCCCACGGACGAGGCGAGGCTGACGCCGCCGCGTTGATGCCGTTGAGATCCGGGCAACGACAATTCCGGCACCGGATAACGCTTCGGAAGAATCGTCACGCTTTGCGGCAGCGCGATCCGGATCAGACCCCGAAACAACCCGAACGGATCGCACCGCGCCACCGCCAGGCCGCGAAGCCGCAACACGCCGCGCCGCAACGGCCAGATTTGCAGGGCCACCTCGACCGCCCCGTGGGACGGCAGCGGCGGCACGACACCTGGCCGGGGGAACGCGACCCGGTGAGCAGGCGCAGCCCCCGTTTGCCGCGCGAGGCGAAAAGATCTCGCCTCCGCCGACGGGCGGTGTGCCAGCGCGAACTCGGCAAAATCAGGACCGACCTCGGTGAACTCCTCGATCAATTCCAGTCCGCTGAAGCGACGCCGGGTCCGGTTGCAAAGACGCACGCGGTAAGACAACGGTTGGCCAGCCGTGCCGTGCCGAGGCAGGAAGCGCCGGGCCTCGAACCGGCCCCGGAAAAACGCCGCCGAAACGACGGCCATCCCGAGCAGCGCCACGAGCAACGCGTGGAGCTGGTAGGCCACCGTCTGCTCCACATCGATCCCGATCGCCGCCGTGACGAACACACCGGCCAGCACCAGCAGGCCGGCGCCGGTGAAGCGCCGCCGGCACCAGCACGCCAGAGTCGAGAAAACCCGGTAAAGGCAGTAAGCGAGACGGATCATACCCAGCGCCCCATCGTGCGCGGTTCCGGCTGCATCCATCACATCGCCGAAGTCGGCCCCGGTTGCAAGTCGGTGCCCGACCCGATCTTGTTCGACGAGCCGGTGGCTCGGCCATTTCCGATTTGCCCGACGCCGCCAGCATGGCCATACTTGACCCCCAGAATCCGGATCCGACCTATGGATCGCCTTGCCTTCATGCACGTCATTCCCTGGGTCGCCTGGCTGGCACGGCTCGCCTTCCCCGACGCCTCGGCATCCCCGGCGCCGGACGCGACCTTCTGGTTCCTCGATGGTGACCTGCCCCGGGGGCAGTTCGGCCAGGCCCTGGCAGGCGGAGATGTCAACGGAGACGGCTTCGCGGATGTCGTGGTGGGCGCCCGGCTCTATCATCGGGACTCCTCCGAGACCTGGCACGCCGGCCGGGCCCTGCTCTTTCCGGGCTCGCCCGAGGGTCCGGCCCCATCGCCGGCGTGGTTCGTGGATGGCACGCACCGGGAGGAACGCTTCGGCGAGGCGGTGGCACACGTGGGCGACGTCAACGGCGACGGGTTTGGTGACGTGCTGATTGGCGCGTGGAATCACGAATGGAAGCGGGGCGGTCTGTGGCTGTATTACGGATCGGCCAGCGGTTTGAGGACGAACGCCGACTGGTACGTGCAGGGGCACGTGGATTACCTCTGCCTCGGTTACGCCGTGGCCGGAGCGGGAGACGTGAACGGCGACGGCTTCGCCGACATCGTGGTGGGGGCCATCTTCAAGTGGGACTTCAACCGGAAGCCGCCGCTGGTGTACGCGTATTACGGCAGCCCGAAGGGACCGCGACGGCACCCGGACTGGAGTTACACGGAGACGAACGTGACGCGATTGGGATGGTCCGTGGCCGGGGCGGGCGACGTCAATGGCGACGGGTTTGACGATATTCTGGTCGGAGACTCGGGCAGCTTGAGGAGTTCTCCGCGGGCTCTGGTGTTCCATGGCGGCAGGCACGGCT
>DATLZF010000845.1:0-3689 GCA_035574135.1 Candidatus Methylomirabilota bacterium | reverse complement strand
ACCCGCCTCAACCCTCATTGGAGGATGAGCCGAAAGAAGGCAGGGCCGCTCGGGGCAGCTTCGTAGTGATGGCTTGCTCCCGTGGTGTTGGCCACATTCTGCCAATCGGGCGGAGAGAGCCGGGAGGCCCTTTGCAGCGTGATGTTGGGGGCTCCGTCCCAAGTCAGCATGACGCCGCCAGCGTCGCGCTCGATGTGCAGGCGGCGCACGAAGATGCCCTCGGCGTTCGGGGCGCCCAGAGCGGACACCTCGACGGCGCTCAACGTGCGATCCACGAAGGCGAGCCCGGCCAGATAGAGCGCGTGCGTGTAATTGCCCGACGTGTCGCCTTCGTTGAACAGCAGCAGGTCCGCGCCGGGATCCTGGTTGGAATAGAGCGAGAAGCGTCCGTCGGTGAGCGCGGCTCCTGTGCGGCGGCGCACCGCCGCGCCGTTGCGGTAGTAGGTGACCGCGCCCGTGGCCAGGTCCGCGGCGAAAACCAGGCGGTTCCACACGCCCGGCGCCACCAGTCCGGCCGCGCTGTAGCCCAGTTCGGCAATCCCGATCGAGCCGTCCGCCGTGACATACCAGTCGGCGTCGTTGCCGGCGGGGTTGTCGGGATTGGTGTTGAAGAGCGCCGTCCAGCCCAACGGGGCGGGGATCAACACGTCCATGATGAGCGTGAACCGGTTCACATACACGCCGCCGCCGTTCGGTCCGGTGTCGGGGAAGGTCAGCAGATAACCGCTGCTCGGGCTGGCAAAGGCCGGCGCTCGCAGGAATGACGCCGGCCGCCCGGCGATGTGCGGCACGATGCTGCCATCCGTGACCCCGAAGACCGTCGCCTGTGCGGTGCTGCCATCGGCTGGTTCGAGGAGCCCCGGGCCGAGGGCCGGGGTGTAGTCAGCCGTGTCGAAGGTCCACTCGTACACGGTGCTGGTCGGTGACGGCGATCCGCTCACGGTGAAGCGCCACACGCTCCCGGTGACGGTGCCCATCGTCGTCACTTCGTCCACGCGCCAGTAATAAGTGGCGCCCAACTGGAGGTTGGTCAGCGACACCAAGTCGTGCGTTTGCTGGCGATAAAAGGGAGGCGGGTCGTTGGTGCCCAGGTAAACGCGGTGGGAGAGCGCGTCGCGGCCCACGATCCAGCTCAGGGCCGGGCTGGCCGGCACGTTGGCCGCGCCGTGGGCCGGGGACGGACCGGAGGCGCCCGCGGCCTGCGGCGGCTGGATTTGATTCATGATCTGCGGAAAGTCCGTTTCCATGAAGTCCACGCCGGCGGCCGCGTTGCGCACCATCGCGTCGGGATCGAGGATCGTGTAGGCCGAAACCAGGAAGCCCTGCTCCTTGGCGGCGCGAACGAAGGCCGGGTTGATCGTGCCGTAATAGGTGCCCTGGTCGAAGGCATACACGCCGCGCGAGCGCAGGGTGGTGAAAAAGGTTGGATCGCTGGCCCAGTTGCCGGGCGCCTCCCAGATGATCTTCGCGTTCGGCAGGCGCGAGCGGATCTGGGCGGCGTCGCTGGCGTTGTTGTACACCCAGAACCAGCAGTCGTCGGGATCGAATCCGGTTTGGGCAAGCGCGTTGGTGATGGCGTTGATCTGGCCCGGCACCTTGAGGTCGAAGTAAAGGATCATCCGGCCGCGGACCTCGGCCATCACTTCGGCGACGGTGGGGATCCGCTCGCCGGCGAACTCCGGTGAAAACCACGAGCCCGCGTCCAGCGCCTTGAGTTGCGCGAGGGTCTTCGACGCCACCGTGCCGGTGCCGTCGGTGGTGCGATCCACGGTTTCGTCGTGCATCAGCACGCACACGCCGTCGGCGGAGAGGCGGGTGTCGATCTCGATCACGGGCACGCCGTTGCTCAGGGCGCGGCGCACGGCCGCCATTGTGTTATCCGGCGCACAGCAAAAGAAGCCGCCCCGGTGGCCGATGACGCCGACGCGCCGCGGCATTTGTTGCGTCAGGGGCGGCGCCGGCGCTCCCGCCGTGAGCGCGCCTCCGGCATGGGGCCCGCCCAGCGCCTGGACCTCCTCCATGGTCATCGCGCGGTCCACGAAAAAGACGCTGGCCAGGTACCCTTCGGCCGTTTCACCGTCGTTCTCCGTCAACAGGAGGAAGGACGACGTGAGGGCCCAGCGATCCGACAGCGCGGAGCCGCTGGAGCCGATGCCGCCCACGAACCGGCCGTCGATGAACCGCTGGCACTTGCCCTCGCCCGGCGCCGCCTGCATGACGATGGCGATCCGGTGCCAGGTGTTGGGCAGAATGTGGCCATGGTAAACGCCGATGGTGCCGATGCCGCCGCCCGGCGCATTTTGCACATAGAACTCGGCGTCGCTCGTATTGGCGGTGTCGGTCTGGTAGAGGGCTCGCCAGCGCCCGTCGCTGGCGGCCGGGAACAACACATCGAGGATGAGGGTGTAATTGGACACGCGGCCACCCGCCTCCCCGTAAGGTCCGTTGGCCGAGCCGCCGTGCGTGATGCGCAAGCCCTGGCGCGCCGTGCACGCCGGAAACCGCATTACGTCCGCGTCACCGCCGGGCAGGGCGGGTAAGCCCAGGCTGCTGGCCTTGCCGAAGGCGACCTGCGTTTCAGCCCAGCCGGTCGCGTCAGGATCAAAAAACGTGAGCACACCCGGGCCGGAAGCGGCGGCCAGGCGGTCGGCCGGGTTGTCGAAGTTCCAAAGCGTGCCGGCGGCCTTTGCCGAGGAAGCTCCGAGCGCCAGTGCCAGCAAGAGGGCGGCTCGGATGAAATTGGTTTTCGGGTTCATGCCGCTGTGCGCCCGCTTGGGTCACACCGTCACATCCGGCTCAGCAGCCACGGCGCCGTCGAGCGAGCCAGACGGCACCCGCTCCGAGCCCCAGCAAGGCCCACGTTGCCGGCTCGGGCACGGGGACGATGCCCAGCGCGTTCGGCCCGCCCAGTGCGGCCACCTCTCCCGCCGTCAGGGCGCGATCCGTGAAGTAGAGGCTGTTGACCAGCAACTCGTGGGTGTAGTCGCCGCTGGTGTCGCCTTCGTTGAAAAAGAGCAGATCCGGGCCGGCGTCCAGGTTGGAGTAGAGCGAGAACCGACCGTCCAACAGCGAGGAGGCCGTGCGAGTGTGGACCGCGGCGCCATTGATGTAATAGGCCGCGCTTCCCGCGCCGAGATCGACGGTGAACGCGACGCGATACCATGTGTCGGGCGCGATCACCCCGGGGGCGGAATAGCCGAGCGCCCGGATGCCCAGTGAGCCGTCGGGCGCAATGTAGAAGTCGGCGTCGTTGCCGTTGCCGGGTTCGGTGTTGAACAGCGGCGTCCAGTTGATCGAGCCCGGACTCAAGAGGTCCAGGACGACGGTGTATTGGTTCACGTAGGCGCCGCCGCCGTTTGGTCCGGTCGCGGCGAAAGTGGCCTGGTAACCCTGGCTCAAGGCGGTGAAGGCCGGCACTCGCATGAAGGCCGCCGCCTCGCCGTTGATGTGTGGCACGGCGGCGCCATCGGTGGTGCCAAAGGTGGTCAGGACCGACGTGTGAGTATCGGCGTATTCGAGGCGGCCATTGCCGAACGTGGGGTTGAGCCCGCCGGCGAAATCCCATTGATACTCGGCCGCGCGGCCGGGCAGCGCGGTGACCAACATGCTCACGCTGGCGGCCAGCGCCAGCCCCGGAAGGAAACGCAGGGAAGTTTTCACAGGTAGAAATGGCGGAGTGTGATCATTCA
>DATLZF010000844.1:0-10756 GCA_035574135.1 Candidatus Methylomirabilota bacterium | reverse complement strand
GCTACGTCGGCGGGCCGGGCGCGTGGGTGGTGGGCAACTCCACCAGCATCACGGCGCACGAACTCGGCCACAACCTCGGCTTTCCACACGCCAACTTTTGGGAAACCGGCGGAGAGAGTGCCATCGGGCCGGGCGGCAACCAGGAGTACGGCGATCCCTACGACGTCATGGGCGGCGGAAGCGCCTCGGGCGGCACCGGTCCGGGGCATTATGTTGCCAAGTTCAAGTGGTACATCGGATGGATCGACGATGAACATTTCCCCCGTGTGACGACCAGCGGCACCTATCGCATCTACGCGCACGACACCCCTGACGCCACGGGCCTGCGCGGCGTCCGGTTTCAGCGGGATGGCGCGTTGGACTATCACCTCGAGTTTCGCCGGCTCTATACCAGCAATCCGTGGCTGATGAACGGCATCGGCCTCCGCTGGGGTTCGCGCACCGGCTCCAGCAGCCAGCTCATCGACACCACGCCCGGTTCCCCCGACGGCAAGACGGATTCGGCCATCGTCATCGGGCGGACGTTCAGTGACCCCGACGCGGGGGTGCACATCACTCCCATCCGGCTGGGGAACACGTATCCGGAATCCATAGATGTCGTCCTCAACTTCGGAACGTTTCCGGGCAATCGCCGGCCCAGCGGCCTCGTCTCGGCCAGCCCAACGGTGACGGCGGCCGGCGGCACGGTGACCCTGCGGATGGAAGCCACCGATCCGGACGGCGACGCACTGGCCTACTATTGGGACTTTGATGACGGCACGTTTGGGGCGAACAGCCCCACCGTGACGAAGAACTGGGGAGCGGCCGGGGATTACTCCGTTCGCTGCACGGTGAGCGACATGAAGGGCGGCACGTACTCCGAGTCCGTTCTGGTTCGTGTCGGCAACCCGGCCACCTTCCAGATCAGCGGCCGGGTGCTGGGTCCCGAGGGACCGGTGGCGGATGTGCTGATCCGGGCCGGCTCGCGGACCACCTACTCGGATAGTGACGGCACCTACACGCTAACGCGATTGAGCGCGGGATCCTACACGGTGTCGGCGCAGCTTTATCCGCACACGTTCGTGTCCCCGTTCTTCTCCAATCCCGTTTCGGTGGGTCCGAACGCCGCGAACATCGATTTCATCTCGGTCACCGCGCCTCAGGACGACGTGACCTTGGTGGCCAACGGGTCGGTGTGGAAGTACCTGGCCAACGGCTCCAACCAGGGTGCTGCGTGGCGGGCCGCGGCCTACAACGATGCCGCGTGGCCATCGGGGCCCGCCCAGTTGGGCTACGGAGATGGGGACGAGGCAACGGTGGTGAGCTACGGGCCGGACGCCAACAACAAATACATCACCACGTATTTCCGCCGGGCCTTCACGGTGGCCAATTCGGCCGGCCTCACCAACTTCACCTTGAGCATCCTCCGGGACGATGGCGCGGCGGTGTATCTGAACGGCGTGGAGGTGCTCAGGGACAATCTCCCGGCCGGCGCCTCGTACAACACAACGGCCATCGATAACTCAGAGGACACGACCGTGGTCGGCATCAACCCGTCCCTCGTGCTGCCCGGCACCAACGTCCTGGCGGTCGAGGTGCATCAGGTGTCGCCTACCAGTTCCGACCTGAGCTTCGATCTTTCCTTCACGGCCACCACCATCACCAACTTCTCCGGTCTCTCGGCGTTCTACATTGCCAGCCCGGCGGATCGAGCAGTGTTCAACGAGGGAGCCACCGTGACCGTGGCGACGCGCGCGCTTTCGACCGGTCATCCTTTCACGCGCGTCGAATTCTTTGCCGATGGCGCTCGCATTGGCGAGGACACCACGGCGCCGTTCACGTTGGACTGGGCGGCGCCCTCCGTCGGCCACCATGTCCTGACGGCGCGGGCGACCGATGCGGCCAGCAACGTCTCCACGGCCGCGCCCGTGCGCATCACGATCGAACGTCCGCCGGTGGAAACGCTCCTGATCGCGGCCGGCTCCGAGTGGCGCTATCTGGACGACGGCTCGAATCAGGGCTCGGCTTGGAGACAGCCGGATTTCGACGACAGCGGCTGGTCCGTGGGGCCGGCGGAACTGGGTTACGGCGACGCGGATGAGGCCACGGTCGTCCGCTACGGGCCAAGCGCCGCCAACAAGTACATCACCACCTATTTCCGGCGCACCTTCGAGGTGGAGGATCCCACGATCATCACCAATCTCGTCCTGGGCTTGCTGCGGGATGACGGCGCGGTGGTGTACCTCAATGGGGTCGAGGCTTATCGCAACAACCTGCCGGCCGGTCCCATTGCCTACAACACGCTGGCGGTGACGGCCGTGGAAGACGACGACACGTTCCTCTCCGCGAACCTGGATCCCGCGTTGCTCGTGGTCGGGCCGAATGTGATCGCGGTTGAGATCCATCAGCAAGCTGTGAACAGCTCGGACATCAGCTTTGATCTTCGCCTGGCCGCGCAGGTGACGGAACCACGTCCTCCTGGAGTCTATCTCGCCGCGCCGGCCTCCGGCTCATCGCTGGAGGCCCCGGTGTCGCCCGAGATCGCCGCCATCGCGATGCCCGCGCCCGGCGAGAACACCGTTTCCGTCGCCTTTTACGCCAACGGTTTGTTGCTCGGAGAGGACGCCTCCGCGCCCTACGGTTGGTCGTGGATCAATCCGGCGCCGGGCGTGTATTCGCTCAGTGCCCTGGCTCTGGGCAGCGGGGGCACCCTCCACACCTCGGCCCCGGTGGTGGTGACCATCACGGCCCCGCCGGCCGGCCGGCAACTGATCTCGCCCGGAGCGGCGTGGCGCTACCTGGACGACGGTTCCAATGCCGGCACCGCCTGGCGGTCGAGGACTTTCAACGACAGCGGGTGGCGCATGGGTTATGCGCGCTTGGGCTACGGCGGGGACGGCGAGCAGACGACGGTGGGCTACGGGCCCGACGCCACCCGGCGCTTCATCACGACGTATTTCCGGCACGCGTTCACGCTGACCAGCCTGGCCGACATTGAACGGCTCCGGCTCTCGCTCTCCGCCGACGATGGTGCGGTCGTTTATCTGAACGGGGCGGAAGTCCACCGGCAGAATCTCGGCGCGGGCGCGGTGAGCCACAATTCGCTGGCCTTGTCGGACGTGTCGGGAGCGGCGGAAACGGCCTTCACGGACGTTGCCCTGAGTCCTTCCACCCTGGTCATCGGGACCAATGTCATTGCGGTCGAGGTGCACCTGTTCCGCACCAACGACACGGATCTGGGCTTCGATCTGGCCCTCGTGGCGGAGACAAGTCCGGCCGGCCTGGGGGAGGTCTATCTGATCAGTCCGGCGGAGGGTGCGGAGTTCACGCTGCCCGGGGGTGTGGCGTTGGAGGCGTTTGCGTCCGCGCCGGGGGATACGGTGACGGAGGTCGAGTTCCTGGCCAACGGCGCCAGTGTGGGTGCCGACGCGACGGTGCCCTATGCTATGAACTGGAACCCGCTAGTCGGCAGCTACGAGTTGAGCGCCGTGGCTCATCTCGCCGGCGGAGGCAGCCGCACTTCGGCGCCGGTTCGGATCACGGTCAGCGCGCCGCCGCTGGTCGTCGCGTCGGTTCTGACCACTTTCAAGCCGTCCGCTGCGCAGTGGCGCTACCTGAGCAGCGACGCCCCGTCGGGGTGGACGTTGCCCGACTTCAACGACAGCGCCTGGGCGCAGGGTCGCGCCCGACTGGGCTGGGGTCTGGACGGCGAGGCCACCACGCTGCCTTCGGGCCGGATTACCCACTATTTCCGCTCGACGTTCGCCGTCGATAATCCCGCCCTCTACGACACGCTGATCCTCCAGCTCCAGCGGGACGATGGCGCGGTGGTGTATCTCAACGGCTTCGAACTGGTGCGCAGCAACATGCCCAACGGCCCGATCACCGCCAGCACCCTGGCGTTGGCGACTTTGGATGGACGAGATGAGCAGGAGTTTGGCATCACCACGATGCCGGCCGCCGGCCTGACGGCTGGCACCAACGTCATCGCGGTGGAACTCCATCAAGCCAGCGCCACCAGCTCCGACGGGGGATTCGATCTGCACTTGAGCGGCAGCGGCAACACGGCGCCCCGTGTCGTTCTGGGCTCACCGGTCAACAACGCGTTTTTCGCGGTGCCGGCGGTCGTGCCCATCGAGGCCTACGTCTGGCCGGGCTCGGGCCGGACGGTGGCCCGCGTCGAGTTCTTCGCGAACGGCGCAAAGCTCGGCGAACGCACCGCGCCGCCTTACCGATTCAACTGGAACAACCCTGTTGCGGGGCGTCACACCCTTCGCGCCCGGGCTCGCGACAGTTTCGGCGACACGATCGAATCCGCCGTGGCCAGCATCGAGGTCGGCCAGCCCACGGTCTCGAGCAACTTCGTGCGCGCGGGCTCGGTGTGGAAGTACCTCGACACGGGGGTCAACCTGGGAGCCTCCTGGGCGCAGCCGGCCTTCAACGACGCCGGTTGGCCGTCCGGGCCGGCGCAACTCGGTTATGGCGATAACGACGAGGCCACGCGGGTGAACTTCGGGCCCAGCTCCACCTCCAAGTACATCACCACCTACTTCCGGCGTCGGTTCGAGGTGCCGCCGGGGATGGTCTTCACGAACCTGACCTTCCGCCTGCTCCGGGATGACGGTGCCGTGGTGTGGCTCAACGGCCGCGAGGCGTTCCGCAGCAACATGCCGGCGTCGGGAACCATCGCTTTCAATACGCTTGCCTCGGCCTCGGTGGGCGGCGCGGACGAATCGACGTTCTTCGTCACTTCGCTCACCATCACCAACCTGCCGGTTGGCACCAACGTGGTGGCCGTCGAAGTGCATCAAAACGCCCCCGACTCATCGGACATCAGCTTCGATCTCGAATTGATCGCCACCGGCTACGCCCAGCCGATCACCCCGCCGGAGGTGGCGTTGCGCCGCTTGGAGGATGGTCGGGTCGAAATCTCCTGGCCCGCGAGTGCGACGGGTTGGCTGCTGCACAGTTCCCCAAATCTCGAACCGGGTTCATGGACCCGGGTGAGCGATGCGCCAACCCTGATCAGCGGCCGTTATGTCGTGACGGTGAATCCGGCGCAGGCTGACACGACGTTTTACCGGCTGCAACGCTGACTGCGGCGGCGTCCCGCCAACGGCGCACAGTCCTGCGGGTCCCGGCCGCCGAGACAACGAGCCACGAGGGGTTCCGGCGGCCCACGGAGGCTCAGATCCTTCTTGCCTTGGCGGCCGTGCTGCAGCCAAGCCGGTGCTCGTCCTTGCGACGCCGACTAGAGGATCAACGGTGTCGAAACGAGCCGGCCCGGATCGGTCGAGCCCAACGGCTGCGATGGGCTTGAGGGACGATCGTGCTTCGAGGTGGCGGCCCTGCCGCGCCGGGAATGGTTCAGGCGTTCTCCAGCCGCCCCGTTGCGTCCCCAAAGCTCTCCAGCTTCCGGGTGCCCATCTTGTCGGCGAGGGTCAGAAGCAGGTTGCACATGGGCTTTGAGCCGTACGGGACGTGGCGGCCAGCCCTAGCCGAGTTTCTTCTTCGCCGCCTCCGGCACGTTCACCTTGGTGGTGCCCACGTCCTTGATTTCCACCGTGGTCGTGCGGTCCACGTCGCGTTCGTTGCCGTTGAACTCCACCTTCCCTTGTATTTTCACCTCGTACTTCGTCAGAACGCCGTCTTTCACCCAGAACCGGGCCGAGCCCTTGGCGCCGCTCACGTTGCCAAAGCGAAACTGGGCCTTGGCGCCTTCTTCGGTCAGGTCTCCGGAGTAAGCATCGCCCTCCTTCTTCAAATCGCGCGTGCCTGCCGCCAGCTCGGCCGCCTGGGCTGCGGGCGTCTTGAAGTTGCGAAACATCCGATTGCGGAAGCGCGCGAGGCCTTCGCCCTCGTCGGTTTCGGAAACGAGTTCCCATTCGCCCTCCTGGTTGGTCACGACAGCCTTGCCGTCCTTGAAGGCGGCCTCGATCACGGCGTCGCCGAAGCTGACCATGAGATAGGTGAAGCCATCCCGCTCAGTTTTGCCATCGGTGGGACCCGGGCGGAACTGGCTGCCTTCCGGTACGGCCACGGTGGATCTCCAAGCGTAGTTCGGTTTTGCCCCGAGGCTCCTGGCGGCGGCCACGATTTCGTCCTTTGGGCCGGCCGCCGTCGTCAGGAGCGGAAGGGCGAGCCAACAGATCAGGGAGGGAAAGGGGGTGGTTTTCATAACGGGTGACCCGCACTTGTAGTGCGGCCCGGGGAAAAGGGAAAGCGTTTCTTTGGCGTTCGCGTTTCAAGGGCGCAATTGCGGTACAAAGAAAGGCATTGGGTAGTTAGCCCGGCGGGTCAGAGTGGCGTACCGGTGGCAGCCGTGAAAATGATGTGGTCGGGAATCGGATCGGGGGATGACGGCGAGACTGGCTCCGGTGGCAGGACGGATCGCTCGCGCCCGGCTGGCGACGGATTATGAGCGAGGCGATGCATGTCAAGTTGGGCGTCGTCGAAAGGAGATGCCCACGACGAAGGGTGCGGAGGAATCTTTTCGAGCCGTCGAAAGTGGGGCGGTGGGTCAGCTTTGCTGACCTGCATCGCGAGCCGTTCCGCCTGTTCTTTCCGGCGGCCACGGTGGCCGGCTTGATCGGAATCGCGCTTTGGCCTCTGCTGCTGTTGGGATGGAGGGAGGCGTATCCCGGTCCGAGTCATGCCCGGTTGATGGTGCAGGGGTTTTTCGGTGGCTTCGTTTTTGGATTTCTGGGCACGGCTTTGCCGCGCATGTTGGAGGCGCGGCCTTTGGCGGTTGGCGAGGTGCTCTTCCTGTTCGCCCTGTTCGTGGGCAACGTTGTGGCGCAGACGCTGGGATTGAACACTCTCGGGGATGGCGTGTTCGTGGGGGAGATCGTTTTCCTCTTCTGCATTCTGCTGCGCCGGTGGTGCTGCGGTGCCGATCGCCCGCCGCCGAGTTTCGTGCTGGCGGGGCTGGCGTTGTGCAGCGCGGTGGTGGGCACCGGGATTCAGTTGATGGGGCGGCGGTGGGAGTTGAGTCCGGCGGTGGAGTTGTTGGGACGCTTGTTCGGTTACCACGGTTTCGTGATACTCTGCGTGCTTGGTGCCGGTGGCTTTGTCTTGCCGCGTTTCTTGGGGTTGGGTGCCAGGCGGCGTTTTGCCGCCTCCACGCTCGATGCGGGGGGGTGGAACCGAGCGGCGAGAATCGCGGCGGCGACAGGCGCAATGATCTTGCTGACGTATGCGCTGGAGGCGGCGGGTTGGCATCGAGCAGCGGGCTTGGCGCGGGCGGTTCTCGTCGTGGCTTATCTGGCCCGCGAAATGCCGCTGGAGCGGTTGCGGTGGAGCTGGCAAGGCGTGCGGTGGCAAATGATTGTTGGTATGGCTTGTGTACCGATCGGCGCGGGGGCGGCCGGCTGGTTTCCCTCCATGAGGACAACATGGTGGCATGTCGAGTTGATGGCGGGCTTCAGTCTGATCACGCTGGCGGTGGCTACTCACGTGGTGTTTGGCCACAGCGGCGCGCGGGAGCGTCTGGGTCGATTTCGGCCGCAGTTGACTGGGGCCGGTTTGCTCGTGCTCTGCGGATTGGTGTCGCGCGTTTCGGGCGACTTTCTGCCGGGCATTCAAGTGAGTCATTATCTCTATGGAGCGGCGTGTTGGATGGCAGGCGTGCTGGTGTGGGCTGCGACCGTTCTGCCTCGAGTGCTGCGACCGGATCCGGAAGCCGAGACCTGAGACCAACCCTTGCGCCCAGTGTTTGGTGAATCGGTGGGGGAACGGTCGTGGTCGGCGTCAAATTCTGCGTGACACTTCGCAAGGGATGATGGGCGGATTCGTGAGAGCGGGGCGAAGTTTGCTTGGGTGAAACTGAATCAACAACGGATGGCGAACACGGATCGACCGGCGGCTGCGGTGACGACGATGATCGCCCCATGGCGGGACGGGGGCAGCTTGCTTCGTTTCGCATGCACAGTCTATGAGCAACTGTAATGATTGTAAGGAACGGGCGGGAGCGCATCCTTTCTTTGCCGGCATGAAACCCGACCACCTGGCGGTGATTTGCGAATGTGCCTCGGATGCGGATTTCAAGACGGGGGATGTGCTTTTTCGGGAAGGCGAACCGGCGAACCGCCTGTATCTGATTGAGAGAGGGCGGGTGGCCATCGAGGCCACCTGTCGGGGCGAAGGACCCAAGGTCGTGCAAGAGGTTGCGGGAGGGGATGTCCTCGGGTGGTCATGGCTGTTTCCTCCCTTTGTGTGGCATTTTGGCGCACGATCGTTGGAGCCGACGCACGCCTTGGTGTTGGACGGGGGCCATCTGCTGGCAGCGGCGGAGCGGGATCACGACTTCGGTTACGAGTTGATGAAGCGCGTGGTGCAAGTGGGGATTCAGCGCCTCCAAAGCACGCGTCGGCAGATGGTGAGAGCGGAACCCGTATCAGCCAAGAGTGGCTGAAGCGTGAGCACAAGGACGGCGCCGAAGGGGGACATGTGGGCGGCAATGTGGGAAGGCGGGCCTCGACCTGCGTTGGGCCTGGCAGCGATGGGCAGACCCCGGTTTTGGGTTAGGTGATTCTCCGGTCGCGACCGGGCCACACCTGAGGAGGGGAAGCAAAGATGCCGCCGACGGAGGGGGGCCACCCTGGTGGGTGTGGTCTGATTGTCCGTGAAAAACCTTGCCAGGCATCATCGTCGGGGCAGGAACGGAGCTTGATGGGAGGGGTAAGATGAGACTCGGGGAATCCCCGGTCGCTGGATGAAACTTTGCTTAACCCCCCGTCGGACGAAGGCCTTTCAGTCGGGATTTTTCTTGCAGATTGGGGATGCATGCATTATCAAGGCTCAACTCAATTGGCGTTTTCCAACGTGCAGGAAGTAATCAGAGACTCGAACCTTGCTGGGACGCAGCGCGGCTGTTGTATGCCGTTTGCACGGATCATTTTTGCAAGGCGAGTGAAAGGAACCACCTTTATGAAATCGAAGGCAACCCTGTTGTGGCCGGTAGTTACTGGAGCACTCGTATCCTCTGCGATTGCGTTGTTTGGTCCTTCGGTCAGTGCGCAGACGAGCGTCAGTGGATTGAGCCCGGCTGAACTTGTTGCCGCTGTGAACGCGACTCCACCGATGCGTGGGCCGATTTTTTCCGGCAGCATCAACCTGGATGGCGATATCAGTGACTTTTTCGAACCCGACGGAGTCACTCCGAAAGCCGGTGTGTGTGTGGTCGATGACCCCTCGGGCCTCGATGAGTCGCCGCTGGAGGGCGGAACTGCTGGCGCCACGCGCGATAACCAACGCCACCCCTCCGGATTCAATCAGCGCCGTATCATGACAGCCTACACGCCGGGCGGGGTGAATGGGGGCACGATCTACGTTGGCATCGACCTGCCGGGTGGCTCCGGCGCTGACAGCGGGCAAAAGCTGATCCACTCTCTGCCGGGAGTCGCCAACCCGAACTTTTTCGACGGCGTGGTCGGAGGGAACACCGGATTCGGCCGCGGCAAGATTATCCCGTTTGATGCGGATGCTAACGGAGAAGCCGACACCATTGGCCGGACCCTGCTTGGGGGCCCGCTCTTCCGCTGCACCGATGCCAGTGCCGGTGACACCATCGACATCGTCACCTGCTCGTTCGGTGCCCAGGGCTTCACCGACAATCCGCGCCTGGCCTCGGGCGAGGTGATTGGTGCCCGCGAGAACTATGTCGCCACGGTCGTTTTTGGGAATGGTCAGGTTGTCACGGTTGAGGTGTTCCAAAATGGCGACACGGCTCCGGGCAACGTTCAGGTGCGGGTGGATCCTCCGACCTTCGGCGCGATCGTCAACACCAGCACGGGAGGGGACGGGTCGATGCTCGGATGGGACGTGGAGATTGCGATCACCAAAGTTGATCAGGCAGTGGCCGATGTATGCGCACGGTTGCATCACATGGTTATCTGTGACTCCGGTTCGAACCGGGACGGTGCCAGTCAGGGAGAAGACCAAAACGTCGTAACCTGCCTTTACACCTTGCCGTCGAGCCTCGAATTGACCAAGTCGTGCGTGGGGGCGGCGACTCCCGGTGGCTTGGCCATGTTCACCGGCTCCGTGCGCAACACCGGGCAGCAACCGCTTTTCAATGTGTCCATCGTCAATGACCAGCCGGTCCCGGGGACGGCGGTGACGAATTTCGCCCTGCTGAACCCTGGTGAGACGGCGACCTTTGCGGGCTCCTATGTGGTTTCGTCCACGTACACCAACTGCTCGATCACAGATACGCTGACGGCGACGGCCGCCACCTGCGGTGGCAGCAACCTGACGGCGACCGCATCGGCGACGTGTCCGGTGCGGCACACTTTGGAACTCCGCTGTCCGGCCGACTTGAGGGTGCAGTGCCTTGGCGACGTGCCTGCGCCCGATGTCAATTCAGTGATCGTGACCAGTTCAATCGGTTCGGCAGTGGTAGTTCATGCGGGGGATATCGTCACGGGCGACGGCTGCGAGTACGTGATCACCCGCACATACACCGCCACCGATCTTTGCACCAATACCGCCAGTTGCGTTCAGACGATCCGGGTGTCGGACACCATTCCGCCGGTCATCACCTGCCCGCAAGACATCGCGCTCGAGTGGGTGCCAGGGGCTCAACCCCAGTTCGGCCAGGCTACGGCATCCGACAATTGCGATACGAATCTGACCGTGGTGTTCCAAGATCTGGAAGTGCCGGCGACGTGCCCGAGTGTGCGCATTTTCCGGCGCACGTGGACGGCTACGGACGACTGCACGAATTCCGCCTCCTGCAGCCAGACGATCACCTACGTGGACACCACGCCTCCGGTGA
>DATLZF010000843.1:0-8998 GCA_035574135.1 Candidatus Methylomirabilota bacterium | reverse complement strand
TGGGCCGGCCAGGCGCGGGTGCCGGGGTTGCGGCGCATCGTGGCCGTGGCCAGCGGCAAGGGCGGCGTGGGCAAGTCCACCTGTTCGGTCAATCTCGCCTGCGCCTTGCGACACCTCGGCGCGCGGGTTGGCCTGCTGGACTGCGACATCTACGGCCCGAGCATTCCATTGATGATGGGCATCCGACAGCGGCCGACGATCAGCGCGGAGGAAAAGATGGTGCCCCCGGCCAGCCACGGCGTGAAGCTCATGAGCATGGGTTTCCTGCTCGACGGCGATGCCCCGGTCATCTGGCGGGGGCCGATGATCACCAAGACGATCCAGCAGTTCTTTCACGCGGTGGAATGGGGCGAACTGGATTACCTGCTCGTGGACCTGCCGCCCGGCACGGGCGACGCCCAACTGTCCCTTTGCCAGACCGTGCCGTTGGACGGCGGGGTCATCGTCACGACGCCCCAGGAGGCCTCCCTGGGCGTGGTGCGCAAGGGCATCGCCATGTTCGGCAAGGTGAACGTGCCAATCCTCGGCCTCATTGAAAACATGAGCTACTTCACCACGCCGGCCGGGGACCGGGTGGAAATCTTCGGTCACGGTGGCGGGCGGGACGAATCCGAACGACAGGGCGTGCCGTTCCTCGGGGAGATTCCGATCTATGTCGCCATTCGTGAGGGCGGCGACAAGGGCCTGCCCGTGGTGGTTTCCGCCCCCGACAGCGCGCCGGGCCGGGCCTTCCTCCAGATTGCCGAGGCCTTGCGCACCCGGCTGCCCTGTGCGCCGGACGCCCCGGCCTGAGCCGAGCCGGCGGCGAACGAAGGGCCGGCGCCGCCCCTCGCACCCTGGTGGCCGCCGGGCCCGAGCGCACAACCGCACTGCGGTCACGCCCAAGCTTGACCTTTGCCCGGGAATGCCCATCTTACGCGGCTCGGTTGGAAAGGACCGATGATCGACATGCAGCACATCCGGAACATCGCCATTATCGCGCACGTGGACCACGGCAAGACGACGCTCGTGGACTGCCTGCTCAAACAGTCCGGCACCTTTCGCGCCAACCAGGCCGAAACCCAGGTCGAGCGCCTGATGGATTCGATGGATCTGGAACGCGAAAAAGGCATCACCATCCGCGCCAAGAACGCCGCCTTCAAATACAAGAACTACCACGTCAACATCGTGGATACCCCGGGCCATGCCGACTTCGGCGGCGAAGTCGAGCGCATCATGAACATGATCGATGGCGTGCTGCTGGTGGTGGACGCCGCCGAAGGGCCGCAGGCGCAGACGCGCTTCGTGCTGCGCAAGGCGCTCGAGGCCGGTGCCAAGCCCATCGTGGTCATCAACAAGATCGACCGCGAGAACGCCAACCCGAAGAAGGTGCTCGACCAGGTGTTCGATCTGTTCCTCTCGCTCAACGCCACCGACGAGCAGCTCGACTTCCCCTTCATCTACTGCTCAGCCAAGGCGGGTTACGCCAAGGTTGAACTGGACCACGTCTCGGGCACCATGGAGCCGCTGTTCGACGCCATCGTGAAGCACATCCCCCCGCCGCGCGCCCGCGCCGGCGAGGGCTTCCAGATCCTCGTGGCCAATCTCGATTACTCGGATTACCTCGGCCGCATCGCGTTCGGCAAAATCGTCGAAGGCAAGGTGAAGGTGGCCGATAACGCCATCTGCCGGCACGGCGACGGCCGCATCACCAAGGGCAAGATCACCATGATCTACCACTTCGAGGGCATGAAGCGGGTCGAGATCCAGGAGGCTCACGCGGGCGACATCGTCGGCGTGACGGGTTTTGAGGATGTCTTCATTGGCGAGACCATCTGCGACAGCGAAGCGCGGCCGGCGTTGCCCTACATCCCGATCGATCCGCCCACCATTCAGATGGAGTTCGCCGTCAACGACGGCCCGCTCGCCGGCCAGGATGGCAAGCTCGTCACCGCGCGCCACATCTGGGAGCGGCTCGTGAAGGAAACCCGCACCAACGTCGCCCTTCGCATCGCCCAGACCAGCGATCCCAAGGTCTTCGCCGTCTCCGGCCGCGGGGAGATGCAGATCGCCATCCTCGTCGAACAGATGCGCCGCGAGGGCTACGAGGTGCTCGTGTCCCGTCCGGAAGTGCTCTGGAAAAAAGGGCCACACGGTGAACTGCTCGAACCCATCGAAAAGCTTTTCGTGGAGGTCCCGGCCGAGAACCTTGGCGCCGTGATGGAAAACCTCTCCTTCCGCAAGGCGCAAATCACCAACATGAATCACCACGGCGACCAGGTGACCATCGAGGCGCTCATTCCCATGCGCGGCCTCATCGGCTTCGAGACGGACCTGGTGAACCAGACGAAGGGCCTGGGCGTGATGAGCCATCTCTTCCACGAATACGGGCCCGACCGTGGCGAGATCGCCGCCCGCAAGAACGGTTCGCTGGTGTCCATGGACGCCGGCGAAGCCACCAGCTACGCGCTGAACATGATCCAGGAACGCGGCCGGCTCATGATCGAGCCGGGCGACCAGGTCTATGTCGGCATGATCGTGGGCGAGAACGCGCGCGAGAACGACATCCCGGTGAACCCGGTGAAGGAGAAGAAACTCACCAACATGCGCAGCCAGGGCGAAGGCAAGGGCATCCAGCTCAACGCCCCGCTCAAGCTCTCCCTCGAACGCGCCCTCGAATACATCGACGTCGATGAATACGTCGAGGCCACTCCGCGACACCTGCGCCTGCGCAAAAAGATTCTCGACGAGAACCAGCGCAAGCGCGCCGAAAAGACCCGGGCCTTGAAGTTCATCGAGGCCTGACCGCGCGCGATACAGCCGTCGGGCCCCTGTGACGGCAAGGGAGCCGTCACGTGCGGATTCGTCGGTCTTGCGGCGCGCATCGCTCTGAAATCCCGCGACCTCGTGGCCGAAACGGTGCCAAACGGGGCACCGGCTCTCTTCGCAGGGCGGGCCTGCAGGCACACCGGGCCGCAGCGAGGCCCGCCGCGCCTGCCAGTTCCCACCTTTTCCTTGCTTTGCCCCCCTTGCCCCTTAGTTTCGCGAGGATGCTTGAGACGACTCGTATGGACCGCTCCCGCACCGCCCCACTTCCCGCCACCAGCCCCGCTGGCCCGAATGCCTTCCCTTGGTCCGACCGGTTCCTGGGGCGGCATCTCGGGCCGGATCCCGCGGCGCAGCGGGAGATGCTGCGCGTCTGCGGTTTCGAGACGCTGGACCAGTTGATCGATGCGGCGGTGCCGCCGTCCATCCGGCACCGCCAGCCGCTGAACCTGCCGCCGGCCCGCAGCGAATTCGGTCTGCTGACGGAATTGCGGGCGCTGGCGGCGAAGAACGAGGTCTTCCGGTCGTTCATCGGCTGCGGCTACCACGATTGCATCACCCCGGCCGTCATCCAGCGCAACATTCTGGAAAACCCGGGCTGGTACACCCAATACACCCCTTACCAGGCGGAAATCTCCCAAGGTCGGCTCGAAGCCTTGTTGAATTTCCAGACGATGATCACGGACCTGACGGGCCTGGACATCGCCAACGCTTCCCTGCTGGACGAAGGCACGGCCGCCGCCGAGGCGCTGGGCCTGTGCGCCGCCGTGAAGGGCGCCAAGGCCGGCCAGGCCTGCTTCGTCGCGGAGAGCTGCCATCCGCAGACCCTTGCCGTGGTGCGCACCCGGGCCGAGGCGCTGGGCTTTCGCGTGCTGGTGGGGGATCCGCACCGATTCGACTTCGCCGAGAAGGTTTTCGCCGCGCTCGTCCAGTACCCGGCCACGGATGGCACGGTGTGCAACTACCAGGCGTTTGTGGAAACGGCGCATCGGCACGAAGCGATGGTCATCGTCGCGGCGGATCTGCTGGCGCTGACCCTGTTGCGGCCGCCGGGCGAATTCGGGGCGGACGTAGCGGTGGGCAGCGCCCAGCGGTTTGGCGTGCCCATGGGTTACGGCGGCCCCCATGCCGCCTACCTCGCCACCCGCAACGCCTTCAAGCGGCAGATGCCCGGCCGACTGGTCGGCGTTTCGAAGGACGCTCAGGGCCGGCCCGCCCTGCGGCTGACCCTCCAGACACGCGAGCAGCACATTCGGCGCGAGAAGGCCACCAGCAACATTTGCACGGCCCAGGTGCTCCTGGCCGTGATCGCCTCGATGTACGCCGTATATCACGGTCCCGAGGGCTTGCGGCAGATTGCGCGGCGCATCCACCAAATGACTTCCGCCCTGGCCGCAGCACTGCGACGACTCGGGCACCGCGTTTCCGACAGCTTTTTTGACACGTTGCGGGTCGAACTGACCGGCCTCTCCGCCGGCACGTTGCGCGAGCGGGCCGAGGCGGAGCGGATCAACCTGCGTTACTTCGACGGCCAGACCGTGGGCATCGCGCTGGATGAAACCACTTCCGCCGAGGAATTGGAGCAACTCGCGCGTCTCTTCTGCACCAGGCAACCGATGGATTTCACCGTGGCGAGCCTGTCGGCTGATGCGCCTCCCGGAATTGATCCCGCCCTGGCCCGAACTTCCGAGTTCCTCACCCATCCGGTCTTCAACCGCTATCACTCGGAGACCGAGATGTTGCGATACATTCGGCGGCTGGAGTCCCGCGACCTGTCGCTAACGGCCTCGATGATTCCCCTGGGCTCGTGCACGATGAAGCTCAACGCCACGACGGAGATGCTGCCCATCACGTGGCCGGAGTTTGCACGGCTGCATCCGTTTGCGCCGGTGAGTCAGGCCGCAGGTTATCAGGCGCTTTTTCGCCAGCTCGAGCAATGGCTGGCCGAGATCACCGGATTCGCCGCGACGTCGTTGCAGCCCAACGCCGGATCGCAGGGCGAATACGCGGGCCTGCTGGTTATCCGCGCCTATCACGAAAGCCGCGGCCAGGGGCACCGGCGGGTGTGCCTGATTCCCACCTCCGCCCACGGCACCAATCCAGCCAGCGCCGTCATGGCCGGGTTCACCGTCGTGGCCGTGGCGTGCGATGCTCGAGGCAACATCAGCGTCGAGGACCTCCGCGCCAAAGCCGCCGAGCACCGTGAGCAATTGGCCGCGCTCATGGTCACTTATCCCTCGACCCACGGCGTCTTCGAGGAGTCGATCCTCGAAATCTGTCGCATTATTCACGAGCATGGGGGCCAGGTGTACATGGACGGGGCCAACCTCAACGCACAGGTGGGCCTGTGCCGGCCGGGCGATCTCGGCGCCGATGTCTGCCACATCAACCTGCACAAGACATTCTGCATCCCGCACGGCGGCGGGGGGCCGGGCATGGGACCGATCTGCGTGGCACCGCATCTGACGCCCTTCCTCCCCCGGCATCCGCTGGTGCGTACCGGGGGCGAGCGGGCCATTGGACCGGTGTCCGCCGCCCCGTGGGGTAGCGCGAGCATCCTGCCCATCTCATGGGTTTACATCCGGCTCATGGGCACTGAGGGCCTGACGGAGGCCACCAAAGTGGCCATCCTCAACGCCAATTATGTGGCCCGGCGGCTGGAGAAGTATTTTCCCGTGCTCTACCGGGGGCCGGGCGGCCTTGTCGCCCACGAATGCATTCTCGACCTGCGCCATTTCAAGACCGTCACGGCGGAAGACGTGGCCAAGCGACTCATGGATTACAGCTTTCACGCTCCCACGTTGTCCTGGCCCGTGGCCGGAACGCTCATGGTCGAGCCGACCGAGAGCGAATCAAAGGCCGAACTCGACCGGTTCTGCGACGCCATGATCGCCATCCACGCCGAAATGACGGCCGTGGAAACCGGTCGGGCCGACCGCTTGAACAACCTGCTGAAGCACGCGCCGCACACGGCGGAAGTGTTGACGGCAGAGGAGTGGAACCGGCCGTATCCCCGCCAACAGGCCGCTTATCCGGTGGCATCACTGCGGGAGTTCAAGTTCTGGCCCCCCGTGGGTCGGATCGACAACGTGTTCGGCGATCGCAACCCGGTGTGCACCTGTGTCGGCATGGAAGCCTACGCCGGCTCGCCGAGTTGAGCCGGCCGCCCTCCGTTCCGGACCTCCGTCGGCCGACCGCAATACTGTTTGCCGGTCGCGCGGTGGGGGTGGCCCCGGAGACGGGGGACGTGTGAGGCGGCCCAATTGCAGGCTTGCGCCGGCCGGCGGTCGGAGGATAACTTGAGCCCGTTCGGCAGCCGGCGCCGTCGTTCCAGACGCCGACTGGCGGGACAGCCCGCGTGGCGGAATTGGCAGACGCGCTAGATTCAGGTTCTAGTGAGTAACATCGTACAGGTTCAAGTCCTGTCGCGGGCACCCCGTTTTCCGTGGCTTTCGACGCTGCAGAGGGCGGGCCTCCTGTCTCGGCTCCTGTCGCAGACATGCAGGCCGCCGCCGTCGCTGCGTTGACGCAGTGCGCGAACGCGATCACGGCGCTGGTCAACGCCCTCCAGGGTAGGCTGGCCGCTCCTCAGTCTCAGTCCCTCTCCGCCCCCTGCCCGGCCACGGTGTCGGAAGCGATCAATGCTTTTCTGTCCGCCAAGGCCCGGGCGCAAAAGTCGGACCTTTACCTGCGGGCCAAGGTGAGACCATGTTGTGCGCGCGCTATGGCGCCAACCTCACTCCGGAGGCGGCGCCGCAGTATCGGTCGAGCCCGCCCGGGGTGATGCGCCAGAAGGTCGCTTCGAGTGTCAGCGCCAAGACCGATTACGTGGTGGCCGGACCGGAAGCGGGCAGCAAATTGGACGAGGCCCGCAAACACAACATCCGCATCCTGAACGAGCAGGAGTTGGCCAAGCTTCTGGCGGAAACGCAGAAAGCGTAAAATGACCACCGAACACTGGGAACATTTCCATCATGAGGCTGACATCGGCGTGCGGGGGGTTGGGCCGACGAAGGAAGCGGCGTTCGCGCAAGCCGCGCTGGCGCTGACGGCCATCCTGACGGATCCGGCGCTGGTGAAGCCGGAGGAAACCGTGCCTGTCGCTTGCGACGCGCCGGACGATGAACTGTTGTTGGCGGACTGGCTGAATGCGGTCATTTACGAAATGGCCCATCGCAAGATGCTCTTCAGCCGCTTCGAGGTGAAGATCAGCGGCCATCGTCTGCGCGCCACATTGCGGGGCGAAAAGGTGGACGTGGCGAAGCACCAGCCCGCCGTCGAGATCAAAGGCGCGACCTACACCGAGTTGCGCGTCCGGCCCACCGAGGATGGCGGCTGGGTCGCCCAATGTGTCGTGGATGTTTGAAGAGAGGAGACAAAGCTTATGGATATTTCCAGGTTTACACGCCAATCCGAATTCGCCTGGCGCATCGAACCGACCGGCAAGATGCGTGTGCCGGTCATCATCTACGCCAGTGAGCAACTCATGCGGGACATGGACAACAAAGTCCTCGAACAGGCGGCGAATGTCGCCACGCTGCCCGGAATCAAAAAGGCCTCATTTGCCATGCCCGACGCGCATTGGGGCTATGGTTTTCCCGTCGGCGGGGTTGCCGCCTTCGATGCCGACGAGGGTGGCGTCGTGTCGGCGGGAGGCGTGGGCTTCGACATCTCCTGCGGTGTTCGCACGATCCTGACCGGCCTGACGCGCAAAGACATCGAGCCGGTGAAGAAGTCGTTGGCCGACTCGCTCTATCGCGAGATACCCGCGGGCGTGGGCAGCACCGGGAAGGTTCACCTCGAACGCGCGGACATGGACGCCATGTTGCGCGGCGGGGCGCAATGGGCGGTGCAGCAGGGTTTCGGTTTGGCCGAGGATTTGAACCGCATCGAGGAACAGGGCTGCATGAAAGGCGCGGAACCGGAGTGCGTTTCCGAACAGGCCAAGCGCCGCCAGAAAGATGAAATGGGCACCCTTGGGTCCGGCAACCACTACCTCGAAGTGCAGGAAGTCACGCGAATTTATGATGAACGCATCGCCGGAATTTACGGCGTGCGGCAGGGAGACGTGGTCGTCACGATCCACTGCGGTTCCCGCGGACTTGGACATCAGATTGGCACCGACTATCTCAAGGAAATGGCCGTGGCCGCGCCGAAGTATCACTTGGAACTGCCCGATCGCGAACTGGCCTCCGCGCCCATCAACTCGCCCACCGGCCAGAAATATCTCGGCGCGATGCGGGCGGGGATCAATTGCGCGCTGGCCAATCGCCAAATCCTGACGCACCTCGCCCGAAAAGTTTTCGCGCACCATTTCCCGGAGGCAAGACTGAAGCTGCTCTACGACGTGTCCCACAACACGTGCAAAGTGGAGGAGCACCTGCTGGATAACAAGCGGCGGCCCTTGTACGTCCACCGCAAAGGCGCCACGCGTGCCTTTGGTCCGGGGCATCCCGATGTTTGCTCGGACCTGCGCGACGCCGGCCAGCCGGTGCTCATCGGCGGCAGCATGGGCACGTGCTCCTACATTCTGGCGGGCACAACGGAGAGTGAAGGCGAGGCGTTCAGTTCGGCGGTGCATGGCGCCGGCCGGGCCTTGAGCCGCCACCAGGCCACGCGCCAATGGCAAGGCCGGCAGGTCATTGACGAGCTGGCCGGGCGCGGCATTCTGGTTCGCAGTCCTTCGGCCCGCGGCGTGGCCGAGGAGGCGCCGGGCGCCTACAAAGACGTGAGCGCGGTGGTGGAGGCCGCCGACCATGCGCACCTGGCGCGCATGGTGGCCCGCCTGGAGCCGCTCATCTGCATCAAGGGATAGTCCCTCGAAAGTGGCACGGCTTCTCAAGAAGGAACAAAAACCGGGCCGCCGTCCGAATGATGGAAAGGACATGACCTTTTCAGGACATGAACCAGGGCGCTGGACACAAGCTTCTTTTTGTGGGCGACGTGATGCTTGGCCGGCTGGTGAATGATCTGTTGAAGCACGAGCCCCCGGAGTATCCTTGGGGCAACACGCTGCCCCTCTTTCGCCAGGCGGACTGGCGTTGCTGCAATCTGGAATGCGCGATCTCCGACCGCGGTTCGCCGTGGTCCGAGACACCGAAGGTGTTTCACTTCCGCTCGGCGGCGAAGAACATTGCCGTGTTGAAGGCGGCGCGCATTGACGCCGTTTCTCTCGCCAACAACCATTCGCTTG
>DATLZF010000842.1:0-8175 GCA_035574135.1 Candidatus Methylomirabilota bacterium | reverse complement strand
ATCGAGGAGGAAACGGAAGCCGAGGAGGCCGCCAAAGGACCGGTGGAGATCAAGATCAAGACCCCGCCTCGGGCCGAACGTCCCGATCCGAAGGCCGGCTTCGGTGCGCTGTTTTCCTCGGGGCTGGGGCTGTTCCTGATGGTTTTGCTGTATGCGGCCAATGTTTATGGGGCCTTCGAGATCGCCATCTTCAAGGCACGTCCGCCGCTGCTGGTTTGCGGTCTCTCAGCCGTGGCGCCGCTGGTGGGGCCGCTGATCTTCCTTCTGCTGCCGCGATGGACTCCGGAGGAGGACGAGGAAATGGCAGGGGAGGAAGCCGCAGAGGAGGGAGACCACGCGCCGGTGTTTCAGACGCCAGGGATGGCCCGGGCCCAAGCCGCCGCCTCGGCCCATGCGCCGGCCGCCCCCGCGGGAGCCGGAGGGCCGCCGCCGTCGCAGGTCTTTCTCCGAGGCCAGTTCACTTTCAACCGGCGCTTTTTCGAGACGAAACTTGCCGGCTTCATGCGTGTCGTGCCCAGCGAGGCCGAGAAGGACATGGTCCTGCACGTCAAGTCCGCCCGTGGCGAGCATGTCGCCAGCCGAATCGCCCGCGTCACGCCCAACGACGTGGCGCTCCAGATTACCAAGGGCGGCGCCTCGGCCGAGGTCGTGGTGCCCTTTGCCGAAATCAGCGAGGTGCGAGTGCAGCACAAAGACGCTTGAAGGCGGGCTGGTGGCCCGGCCCCGCGGACCTAAACCCGAAACTGGATCAGCCGATAAGACGCTATGAAATATCGAACCGTGCTGCTCTTTGGTGCGCCGGGTTCGGGCAAGGGAACCCAGGGCAAGATCCTCGGAGCCATCCCCGGCTTCTTCCACTTCGCCTGCGGCGATGCCTTTCGCAACCTGCGTATCGACGATCCCCTTGGCCGCATCTTCATCGAGTACTCGAGCAAGGGACAGCTCGTGCCAGACGAGGCCACCATTCAACTGTGGCGCAAGAACATCAAGGCAAGCACGGTGGACGGCGAGTTCGTCCCGGAGCGCGATACGCTCGTGCTCGACGGTATCCCTCGCAACGTGAACCAGGCCCGCATGCTGGATGACACGCTCGACGTCCGCGCGGTGATGCACCTGGCCTGCCGCGACATGAACAAGATGGTGGACCGTCTCCAGCGCCGCGCCCTCCGGGAGAATCGGCTCGACGACGCGAATCTGGAAACCATCCGTCGCCGGCTCGAAGTGTACGAGAAGGAAACCCGCCCGGTGCTCGACCACTACGGGCCCAACCTCGTGCACGTGATCGACGCGAGCAAATCACCCCTGGATGTGCTGCGTGAGATCCTCGACATCATCGCGGCCACCCGGACGGCAGGCGAAGTCTGACCGAGGCGCGGCCGGCCGGCGCCCGGCGCTCGTCTTATGGGTTGCGCTCCGCTGTCTCTTCGGCGTGGCCGGCGGATCATCGCTTCGCTATGGTCGCGGCCATGTCGCGTTTGCGGATCGTCTTCATGGGTACCGCCGGCTTGGCGTGCGCCAGCCTGCGCGCTCTGGCCGGCCAGGCCGGATTCGAGCTTCTGTCCGTGGTGACTCAGCCGGACCGTCCGGCCGGTCGTGAGTTGAAGCTGCAGCCTTCGCCCGTCAAGACCACGGCCCTTGATCTTGGTCTGCCCGTGATGCAGCCGGCGCGGGCCCGCGATCCGGAGTTCGTTCAGCAACTGGCCGCCCTGTCGCCGGACCTCATCGTCGTGGTGGCCTATGGTCAGATTCTCCCGTCGGTTCTTCTGGACCTGCCCGCGCACGGGGCCGTGAACGTCCATACTTCGCTCCTGCCCAAGTACCGCGGGGCCGCGCCCATCCAGTTCGCCATCCTCAACGACGAGCCGGAGACGGGCGTCACCATCATGAAGATGGACGCGGGCCTGGACACAGGGCCGATCCTGACCCGGCGCACCACGCCCATCTTGCCCGAGGACGATGCCATCACTCTCCAGGACCGGCTGGCCGCGATGGGAGCGGAGCTGCTCCTCGAAACGATCCCCGGCTACGTCTCGGGGACGATCATGCCGCAGGCCCAGCCGGCCGAAGGCGCCTCCTACGCGCGCAAGATCACCCGGGACGATGCGCGGCTGGAGTGGTCGCAGCCCGCCCGCGCGCTGTGGAACCGGGTGCGGGCGCTGGTGCCGTGGCCCGGCGCCGGCGGGACCTTGGCCACGGCCGCTGGTCGGCGCCCGTTGAAGATTTGGAAGGCCGAAGTCGTGTCCGACATCTCCGCCCAGCCCGGCCTCGTGGTGCGTGCCAACGCTCACGAAGTCGTCGTGGCGTGTGGAAAAGATGCCCTCCGCCTGCTGGAACTCCAGCGCGAAGGGGGCCGGCGGCTGGCGATCAAGCCGTTCCTTGCGGGAACGGCGATCCGGCCGGGGGACCGATTCGTCTGATCGAACCCCACGGAAGCGAGGACCGTCACAACCCGGAGTTCCGGAAGCCGGGGCGTTGCCGTTCAGGGTGAGCGGGCCGGCATAGGTCAAGGCCCAGGGCGCCAGCCCGCCGCCCGAAGCCCGCGCATCGGGGCCATCCGGCGCGTAGTAGATCGTCCCGACCGGCGCGCAGCGCGGCCCAGCGGTCGAGTAACGCTGGTTGAGGTCCGGATCCTGGAGCCGCCGCCGGGACCACGGGTAGGCGTCGTCGCTCAATTTGGGGGGGTGATTCCAACCGTTCGTCAGTTCGCCTTGCAGATAGTCTGCCTTGCCGAAGCTCAGGTTCCAGTCCCAGATGGGATCCATCTTGAGTTTTCCGCCGAGGTCGCGTTGGCGATGACCGGCACCGGTTCGCTGGCGGCGCCGAGAGCAAACGTGTTGATGGTGGGATTGCCGGCGCCCACATTGTAGCGAACCACTGCGACGCCGTTGATCCACGCGATGTAGCCGTCGTCGCAGTAGGCCTCGAGGGTCAGGGCGCCAATCTCCGCGGGATTCGACACCGTGAAGGTCTTTCCATGAAAGATGCTGCCGTATCGGTTGGCCATGTCGGTGAGCTGGGTCCCGCCCGGGCGGACATCGTCATACCAGAAGGGCGCCGAGGCGTTGGCAAAGGCGGCGTCGTTGAAGCCGGCGGCGCGCCAGGCCGCCGTGTTGGGGAGGGACGTCTCGTTGGTTCCGCGGAGGAAGCGCCAGGTGCCGGTGGCGCCCACCAGGGACCAGGTTGCGGCTCGGAGGGACGCGGCGAGACAACAAAGCGCCAGCGTCAGAGCAACTCGGTGGAGCATGACACGGCGAAGCGAGCACCGAACGCGAACGGAGCCAATGAGCGACTCGGGCAGCCCTGGCGCGGGTGGGCGAGCAGCCCGCCCCGATTGCCTACTGCCGCTCGATCAACCGGCGAAACTCCGCGAACAGGGGCGTCGAATCGTGCGGCCCCGGCGAGGCCTCCGGATGATACTGCACGCAAAAGATCGGCTTGGTCTTGTGGCGCAGACCCTCGACGGTCTGATCGTTCAAATTGATGCGGCTCACCACCACCTCCGAGGGCAACGAGGCCGCCTCGACGGCGAAACCGTGGTTCTGCGAGGTGATTTCGACCCGGCCGGTTTCCAGGTCCTTCACGGGCTGGTTGCCACCCCGGTGACCGAACTTGAGCTTGAACGTCTTGCCGCCGAGCGCCTGGCCGAGGATCTGGTGCCCGAGGCAGATGCCGAAAATGGGAAGGCCGGTGGCGACGAGTTCCTTGACGGCCCGGACGGCATAGCCGAGCGCGGCCGGGTCGCCGGGACCGTTGGACAGGAAGATGCCGGCGGGTTTGTACTTCAGCGCCTCGGCGGCGGGGGTGGTGGCCGGCACGACCTGGCACTTGAACCCGTGCTGTCGCAGTCGCCGCAGGATGTTGTATTTCATCCCGAAGTCATAGGCGACGATCGGGATGTCCGCCGGCGGCAGCGGTTGGCGGACCGCGCGGGCGGCCTTGACCGGTTCGGTGCCCCGCACCAGCCGGAAGGCGGCGCTCTGCTCGTCCTTTTCGTCCCAGGCGAAGGGCTCCTTGTGAGTGACTTCCTTCACGTAATCCACCCCCACCAGGCCCGGCCAGGCGCGGGCGCGGGCGACGGCTTCCTCGGCGGAGACGCCTTCGGTGGAGATAAATCCATTGAGAGCGCCGCGCACGCGCAGTTTCTTCGTCAGCGCGCGGGTGTCGATGCGCTGCAGACCGGGAATGCCGTTCTCTTCGAGATAAGTGGCCAGCGCCCGGTCCGCGCGCCAGTTGCTCACGACGGGCGAGAGTTCGCGGATGACGAAGCCGGCCACGTGCGGCCGCCACGACTCGATGTCCACGGCGTTGACGCCGTAATTGCCGATGAGCGGATAGGTCATCGTCACGATCTGCCCCTTGTAGGATGGGTCGGTGAGGATCTCCTGGTAACCGGTCATAGAGGTGTTGAAACACACCTCGCCGCAGGCGCTGGCGCGGGCGCCAAAGGCGTCGCCGGCAAACACCGAACCGTCCTCGAGGGCAAGAATGGCCTTCATCGTGTCAGCAAATCGTCGCGGGATGCTAGGCGCGGCCGGAGGCGGGTCAAGGTTATATCCCGTTCGCGCCGGGATGGCCGCCCCCCATCGCCTGCGGCCGGCCGCCTCCGCTGATGACAAACCGGAATTCTCTGGCACACTCGCGCCGATGAACGAGAAAGAACCGATCCCGGTGACGGTCCTGACCGGCTATCTGGGGGCCGGCAAGACGACGCTCCTGAATCACCTGCTTGCCCAGCCGCACGGCTACCGCTGCGCCATCATCATCAACGAATTCGGAGCCATCAGCATCGACAACCAGCTCGTCATCGGCGCCGACGAGGAGATCCTCGAACTCAACAACGGCTGCCTCTGCTGCCGCGTGCGCGGCGATCTCATCCGCAGTCTGGAAGACCTCTTCCGCCGACAGAAGCGGTTCGATTACGTCATCATCGAAACCACCGGTCTTGCCGACCCCGGGCCGATCATCCAGACTTTCAAGGCCGCGGAGCTTGCTGAACGCCTCCGCCTGGATGGCATCGTGACGGTGGTGGATGCCCGCCACCTCGACAAGGAACTTGGCGACGGCCCCGAGGCGGCCGCCCAGATCGCCTTCGCCGATGTGATCCTGGTCAACAAGACCGATCTGGTCACGGCATCCGAGTTGGAGCGGCTGGAGTGGCGCATTCGCAAGATGAACCCTTTGGCGCGACTTCATCGCACCCACCAATCACAGATTCCCGTCGCCCACATCCTCAATCTGCGCGCGCGCGAACTGACCGCGCCCATGCCCGGGCCGCCCACCGCGCCGGATGAGCACGCCCATGACCACGACGAGAACCCTGAGGAAGCCAGCCACGATCACGCGGGTGAACCGCCCCACCATCACCACGACGAGGACGTGACGTCGTTCTTCCTCACCGAGGAACGACCGCTGGACCGGCAAAAGGTCGAGGCGTGGTTGACAGAGATCATCCGGACCCTGGGACCCAACATCTACCGGAGCAAAGGCATTCTGCAGCTCCAGGGCGTGCCGAAGCGGGTGGTGTTCCAGGGCGTGCAGATGCTCTTCGACGCCAGGCCGGACCGGTTCTGGAACCCCGGCGAGAAGCGCGTCAGCCAACTGGTGTTCATCGGGAAGAATCTCGATGAAGCGGCGATCCGGAAAGGTTTCCTCGACTGCCTGGCGGGATGAAGGCCGCGGTTCCAGAGCCGACCGCGGTCGGGGTTGGTGCCACCCCGCCAGCGCCGGACTGCCTCGAGGTGGGCGAAGCTTGGCACGGGGCGGCGCATCCGGTGCGTCCCCGGGCCGAACGCTACACGATGCTGTCCCTGCTCTGGGTATTTCCCAGCTTCGGTGCGTTGTTCATCCTGGGGCGGAACGCCGACCAGTGGCTGCGGGCGCCGTCGGTGAACGCGGCCCTGAGGGCGCTGCGCCTGGAAGACTGGCTGGCGATGGGCTTGCTGGCCTTGCACGCGTGGTTCATCGCCCGCGCCGTCTGGTGGCGACGCCATGCAACGCCGCGAATGGTGGTCGCCACGGAGCCAAGCCCGGCCCATGGCCTCCACAAGCTGCGTTGACACCATGCCGGCCGGTCGGAAACTTCAAGCGGCGTCCGGCCCTCGGCCTCGGTGCGGAGATGCGCCGCGGGCGTCCGGGCGCCGATGCGACGTTTGATGGATCATGCCGCTCTACGAATACGAACTGTGCGAAGGAAACTGCGTGGCGTGCGGGGGCCGCTTCACGCTGCGGCGCCCCGTCTCCGCGCCCGAACTGACCCAGTGTCCGGCCTGCAAGAAGCCGGTGCGCAAGGTCATTTCCCTCTTCAACACCCCCAACCTCCTCAAGCCCACTTCGATCAGCGATGCGAAGAAGGCCGGGTTCACCGTGCTCAAACGGGTGGGCAAGGGCGAGTACGAGCGTCAGTGACGGGCAGCGCGCTTTGCGGGTGGGTGGGGGCGGCTCCGGCCGGCGTGCCCGCGTGCCCCGGCGCAAGCAAGCCGCCGCCACCATGACCCCCGCCGCCTCCGCATCCTTCCGCTCCGCCCGGCCGTTGAGAATCATCCAGGTTTTCAACCGCTATCTCATGCCCGGCGGCGAGGAGAAATCCGTGGCCCGCATCGCCGCGGACCTTGCCGCAGCCGGCCACACCGTCAGCCGGTTCTGGCGCGAATCTGCCGAGTGGAAGGGACCGCAGGCGCCGCCGCGCTGGCGCCAGCCGCTGTTGCTGTGGCGCAACGACGCGGTGCTGGACGAACTTCGCCGTCTCCATGAATCCACCGGTGCCCGGCTCTGGCTGCTCCATAACGTCATTCCGGTCGTCTCGCTTGGCATCTACAGGTTGGCCCGGGAGTTGGGCGTGCCCATCGTCCAGTGGCTGCACAATTACCGCCCTTTCAGCCCCAGCGGCACGCTCACGGCGGGGGCGCGCGCGCTCGCGCCGGACGATCCCTGGATTGCCCTTCGTGAATCGCTGGCCGGTTCGTGGAACGGTCGCGCGCTCACGGCCTGGTTATCCGGCTGTTACTGGCTGGTGCGGCGGCGGGGCGATTTCGAGTCCGTCCGCGCCTGGGTCGCCGTGAGCGAGGAGATGCGGCAGATTTTCCGCCAGGCCGGCTGGTATCCCGACCGGCTGCATGCCATTCCTCACTCGTGGCATTTGCGCGGCCCGATGCCCGAGTCCGCTGATGAAGGCCATTTTCTCTTCCTGGGTCGCATGGTCGAAACCAAGGGTGTGCGTTTTCTCGTCCGCCTGTGGGAGCGCCCGGAACTGCGACAGGCAACCCTCGTCATGGCCGGCCAGGGTCCGCTGGCGGACGAACTGCGGACGAAAACCCCTCCGAACGTCCGCTGGGTCGGCCATGTCGAAGGTGAGATGAAGCTCAAACTCCTCGCCGGCTGCCGCGCCATTCTCTTTCCGTGCCTGTGGGCGGAGCCATTGAGCACGGTGGCCTACGAGGGCTACGAGCAGGCCCGCCCCATTCTGGCCAGCAACCTGGGCGGCATGAAGGAGGTCGTGCTCGACCGGGTCACCGGGCGCCTGTTGCCCCCGGGGGATGAGGCCGCTTGGATCGAGGCCCTCCTCCAGCTCGATGCCGCCACGGCGCGCGAGTGGGGACAGCGCGGCCGCCGTTGGCTCGAAGAAACGGTCTCGCCCGCCGTCTGGAACCGCCGGTTTGACGAGGTGGTGCGCCATCTCTAGCGTCCCGCCCGGATCCTGCCATGTGTGGAATCGCCGGTTACGTCGATTGGGACGGTGTCACGGACGAGTCATCGCTCCGTGCCGCCGAGGATTGCCTGCGTCATCGCGGTCCGGACGGGGGCGGGGTGTGGCGGCAGGGGCCGGCCGGCTTGGCGCACCGGCGCCTGCGCATCATCGACCTTTCGCCGGCGGGCGCCCAGCCCATGAGCAACGAGGACGGCTCGATCCAGATCATCTTCAACGGCGAGATTTACAACTTCCAGCCCCTGCGGGAGGAACTGTTGCGGCTCGGGCATCAGTTCCGTTCCCGTAGCGACACCGAAGTGCTCGTACATGGTTACGAATCCTGGGGCACCGACATGTTCCGCCGTCTGCGCGGCATGTTCGCCCTGGCGCTGTGGGATGCGCACCGCCGCGAGCTCGTGCTGGCGCGCGACTGCTTTGGCAAGAAACCGCTCTTCTATCACGCCGGCGCGCGCCGGCTGATCTTCGGATCC
>DATLZF010000841.1:0-4344 GCA_035574135.1 Candidatus Methylomirabilota bacterium | reverse complement strand
TCGGAGGGCGTCGATGCTCACCGGGTTTTCAGTGAGAGATGGCGCGGGGGCGGAGACCGAACCGGCGGACTTCAGGAGTCGGAATGGCCGATTGAGTTTGCCGGCCGCCGGTGGCTGATCCGATGCGTGCCGGAGCCGGACTTCCCGACAGCCTATCGTCCCATGGTGAGCCGTCTGGTGTTGGCAGGCGGCCTTTTTGGCAGTGGCATCCTGGCCGCCTACCTGTGGTCCGCCCTTGGGCGCTCGGCGCGCATCGCGGCGATCGTCGAGCAGCGCACCCGTGAACTTGCCGCAGTCAATGCCGATCTCGCGCGCCAGAACGACGAGCACCGGCGGACGGAGGAGGCGTTGATGCGCCAGCGTCGGCTCGTGGATACCTTGATGGAGAGTATTCCCGATCACATCTACTTCAAGGATCAGCACAGCCGGTTTCTGCGGGTCAGTCGGTCGATGGCGCGGATGTTCGGGGCGGCCTCGTCCGAGGAAGTGGCCGGGAAGACCGATTTCGACTTCTTCACCGCCGAGCATGCCAGCCGTGCCCGGCAGGACGAGGAGGAGGTCATGCGCACCGGCGTGCCCCTGGTGGGACGGGAAGAGAAGGAGACGTGGCCCGACGGCAGCGTCACCTGGGTATCCACCACCAAGCAGGCGTTGCGCGATGCCACGGGGAGGGTAATCGGCACGTTTGGCATCTCGCGGGACATCACGGCGCGCAAGCTGGCCGAGGAGGAGCTGGCGGTCAAAGCCCGCGAGTTGGCCCGCTCGAACGAGGACTTGGAGCAGTTTGCCTACGTGGCCTCGCATGATTTGCAGGAGCCGCTGCGAATGATTTCCAGCTACACCCAGATGCTGGAACGGCGCTACCATGACCAACTGGACGACAAGGCCCGGGAGTACCTCCGCTATGCGGTGGACGGGGCCCGACGCATGCAGGAACTGATCAACGATTTGTTGACGTATTCGCGGCTGGGCACGCGCAGGCAGCCGCTCACCGAGGTGGACATGAACGAGGTTCTGCGCCGGGCCGAGGCCAACCTGCGCATCGCCATCGAGGAAAGTGGCGCTCGCATTCTGCAGGACCGGTTGCCGAAGGTGGCGGGCGACCTGGTGCAGTTGACCCAGCTTTTGCAAAACCTCTTGGGCAACGCCATCAAGTTCCGCGGTCCGGCCCCGCCCGAGATTCGGGTGACTGCGGCGCCTGATCCGGCCGCGGAGGGCGGGTGGGAGTTCCGCGTGGCCGACAATGGCATCGGCATCGACCGCAAGCATTTCGAGCGCATCTTTGTTCTCTTCCAGCGGCTGCACACCCGCGAGCAATATGCCGGCACCGGCATCGGACTGGCCGTGTGCAAGAAGATCGTCGAGCGGCACGGTGGCCGCATCTGGGTCGAATCCGAGCCGGGGAAAGGCTCGACATTCCATTTCACGCTTCCTCAGAATCCTCCCGGCACACCATGAACGAGCGAGAAATCAACATCCTCCTGGTCGAGGACAATCCGGGCGACGCCCGCCTCACGATGGAGGCGCTGCGCGAGGCCAAGGTGCTCAATCGCCTCAACCATGTCACCGACGGGGTCGAGGCCATTGCCTACCTGCGCCGGCAGGGCCGGCATCTGGATGCGCCCCGGCCGGACTTGATCCTGCTCGATCTCAATCTGCCTCGGAAGGACGGACGCGAGGTGCTGACCGAGATCAAGTCCGACGAGCGATTGAAGCGCATTCCCGTGGTGGTGTTGACCACCTCCCAGGCCGAGGAGGACATCCTGCGCGCGTATAACCTGAACGCGAACTGTTACGTGACCAAGCCAGTGGATTTGGATCAGTTCATCCGGGTCGTCCAGACGATCGAGGATTTCTGGCTGTCGGTGGTCAAGTTGCCCACCGAGTAGGCGGAGGGCAGGGCCGCTGCCATGAGCCAGCCGCAACATCCGAGTCCCCCCCCACCGGGTCCGGCTCCGTCCGGCCGGCCGGCGCGTTTTCTTTCCCGGCTGCGGGTGCGCCTGTTGCTGCTCGTCCTGGTCTCGATCCTGCCGGCCCTGGCACTGCTGGCGTGGGCCGCCGTGGAGCACCGCCGGGCGGCCATCAAGGAGGGAACCGCTTCGGCTCTGCGGTTGGCGCGCCTGGCCGCCCTGGCGCAGCAGCAGAACATCGACATCACGCGCCAATTGCTGACGACGCTGGCCCAATTGGAAGCGGTCAAACGCCGCGATGCCGCAGAGTGTGCGCGGTTGTTTGCCGACTTGATCCAGATTCATCCCATTTACGCCAACATCGGAGCCATCACGCCGGACGGATACTTGCTGGCCGCGGCCGTGCCCGCGAGCGATCCGGTGTTCCTGGGCGACCGCGCCTATTTCCAGCGGGCCACCAACACACTCAAGTTCGCCGTGGGCGAGTTTCAGGTGGGCCGCATCACCGGCAAGCCGACGTTGAATCTGGCGCTGCCGGTGCGCGATGAGAAGTCCGGTGCCCTCGGCCTGGTGCTGTTCGCCGCCCTGGATCTGAACTGGCTGGCCTCGCTGGCCGCACGGTCGGATCTGCCCGAAGGCTCCACCGTCACGGTGATCGACCGCAACGGGGTCATTCTCGTCCGCTATCCGTCTGGAACGGGGAAGCGGTCCTGGATTGGCGAATCGGTGGCGAAGCAGCCGGGGGTGGCGCAGTTTTTGGCCCGCGGCAGCGAGTTTAGCGGCGTGCTGCCAGGGCTGGATGGCGTGCGCCGCCTGTACTCCTCCACGCCCCTGAGTCGCACGGGAGGGCTGGCGGATGCCCATGTGTTTGTCGGAATTCCGACGCGGGTCGCTTTTGCCACGGCGAATACCATGCTGTGGCAGAACCTCGTCTTTCTCGGGCTGGTGGCGGCCCTGGCGCTGGGAGCGGCCTGGATCGGCGGGGACTACTTCGTCTTGCGCCAGGTGCGGGCGTTGGTGACGGCCGCGCGGCGGATCAGTGCCGGCGATCTGAAGGCCCGCACCGGCGTGGAACATGGCCCGGGCGAAATCGCCCAACTGGCGCAAGCGTTTGACGAAATGGCCGCCTCCCTGGAGCAGCGGGTGTCCGAGCGGGAGCGGGCGCAGTTTGCCCTGGAGGCCCTCAATCAGGACCTCGAACGGCGGGTGGCCGAGCGGACCCAGGAACTCAAACGCTCGAACGAGGATCTCGAACAATTCGCCTACGTCGCGTCGCACGACTTGCAGGAGCCCCTGCGCATGGTGACCAACTACCTGCAGTTGCTCCAGAGCCGCTACAAGGACAAGCTCGACCAGCCGGCCAACGACTTCATCGCCTTCGCGGCCGACGGCGCGTCCCGCATGCAGCGGTTGATCAACGATCTGTTGGCCTACTCCCGCGTGCACACGCGAGGCGAGTCCTTCGAGCCGTGCGACCTGGAAGAGGTCTTGCGCCGGGTGCTCTTGAACCTCAAACTGGCCATCGCCGATGCGGGCGCACAGATCCGTCACGATCCCTTGCCCACGGTGCGGGGCGACGCCGCGCAATTGGGCCAGCTCTTCCAGAACCTCATCAGCAACGCCATCAAGTTTCGCGGCGAGCGCAAACCCGAGGTGACCCTCCGGGCGGAACGGCGCGACCGCCCCGCCGAGGGCCGAGCCGGGGGGGGCAAAGAATGGCTGTTTTCGGTGCAGGACAACGGCATCGGCATTCCCCCCGAGGAGTTTCAGCGCGTCTTTATGCTGTTCCAGCGGCTGCACAGCCGCTCGAAGTATCCGGGCACCGGCATCGGCTTGGCCATCTGCAAGAAAATCGTCGAGCGGCACGAAGGGCGCATCTGGCTGGAGTCCAAGGTGGGCGAGGGCACGACATTTTTCTTTACGCTGCCGGCCTCCGACTGAAGCCCGATACCCCGCGGAACGGACCGGCTTCGCTCAACGCGGCGCGCCCGGAGAACTGACAGCCCTCCGCGGGGAACGGCACCGCCATCTTCGGCTGCGAGGGCGGCTTGGGGCCGCGGGTTTAGTCTCCAAGGAGCTTCCGCAATTGGTCGCGGGCCGCCTCGGCGCGGCGGTCGGCCGACTCCTTGGGCACCCAGTTGCGCCGGATGAAGTCGAAGTATTCGCAATAGTTGGCCAGGTGCTTTTCCGCTACCGGCTCGGCGCGCCGGTCCCGGCACTGGTGCGCCACACGCGGGTCATAGCTGACGCAGTTGAGGCACACCCGCAGGTCGGCCTGACACTGGTGGCAGGTTTCGCTGCGGCCCGGGTTGCCCGTGAGCGTCCAGACCCAGCCGCATTGATGGCAGTGTTTGGTCATCGGGCGCCCCCCTCGTTGAGGTGGGTGAAGATGTCGCGGTAGAACTCCGGATGACTTTCCCACGTCTGCGCGGTG
>DATLZF010000840.1:0-6744 GCA_035574135.1 Candidatus Methylomirabilota bacterium | reverse complement strand
CACCCGGGTTTGAAGACGGCCTTTCGAATCGGCGCGCAACGTCCCGCCACAGTCGAGAAACTGTTTGTCGATACGGGCGCCCCGGGTGACGTGGGCGCGCGCGGGCACGCGCCATCCATCGGGCAATTGAAAGCTCACCCGAAAGTCCGCACGCTGCGGCAGGACGGATTTGAGGTGCGAGAGCTTCATGTCACACCCCGGCCAATTCCTTCGCGCGGGCGCAACAGGCGCGGCCGCGCAGGCCGCAGCAGATCGGCACCGCCAGCGCTGCCCCAAGCAGGGGACCGGCAAGGTAAACCCAAAGATGCTGCCAATGCCCGCTCACCACAGCGGGAGCCAGCGAGCGGGAGGGATTCATCGATGCCCCGCAGATCGGCCCGGCGAACATCGCCTCCAGCGCGATCACTGACCCGATGGCGATGCCGGCCGTGATGCCTTTCTCCTTCGTGCCGGTGGATACGCTCAGAATCACCAGCATCAGAATGAACGTCAGCACGATTTCGAGTACGAAGCTCTGCCAGGCTGGACCGGCCGGCAGCGTGGCCCCCAGACGTGGGTCGGCCGGGAACAACACGGCCAGCAGCCCACTGGCGGCCAACGCCCCGGCGAGTTGGGCCGTGATGTAACCGGGCACCTCCGGCCACTCCAGGCGCCCCGCCAGTGCAAAGGCCGTCGTCACCGCCGGGTTGAGATGCGCCCCGCTGATGTCGCCCAGCGCATAGATCATCGCCAGCACGATCAGCCCGAAGGTCAGCGCGATGCCGGCGTGGGTCACGGCGCCGCCGGTGGCGTTGTTGATGACGATGGCCCCGGTGCCCGCGAAGACCAGGGCGAACGTGCCGACGAGTTCGGAGAGCCAGCGTTGCATGGATCAGACGCGCTCTTGGCGACGTGAGGTCCGACGGCGCCGGGTCGGCGGTTTCCCGAATCCGCGACAGCACGCGCCGTTGGCGCGTTCGGCCAGGCGCTTTCGCAACCGTGCTGCGTCTGCGACGAGGTGGCGATCCCGGGCCATCTGGCCGGCAAAGAACTGGAAGACTCCGGCGACCAAGCGTTCCATCTGCACCGCCGGCGCATAGTAAATCCACTTCCCTTCCTTGCGCGTGGTGGCCAGTCCCGCCTCTCGGATGACCTGCAGGTGCGTGGACAAGGTCGATTGCCCGATCTCGAGCACGTCGCAGAGCTCGCAAACGCACAACTCACGCCCTCGCAGCGCGGCCAGAATTCGCACGCGCGTCGGATCGGCGAAGGCGCGCGCCACGTGGATCAATTCGGCCATTGGCGGCGAAACGTATCGGCGATGGCCGATGCGATCAAGGCCAATCTGGCCGGCGGGATATCGCCGGTCGCCACCCCGCGGCCGGAACTGAAACAGGGGAACCCCGGCGTCCGTCGCGTCGCGGGCCCGATTGTGAGTGGTGGTCCTGCACTCGCAACGGAGCGCGGCGATGCCCGCAGGACTTTCCCCAGCGCTGGATGCGAAAGGGGAAACATCGCTGGGGGCCGCGGCTTCCGGGTGGAGCCGCTTCGGCAAAGGCTTCACTCGGGCCCGCGTTGCGGTCCGTCGAGTGATCGCCACCTCCGACCGCGTTCCATCCGGCCGACATTGACGCAGGAGGTTCGTCCGGTCATGATTTGGGCCATGAACTTCGATATCTCGCACCTGTTGGATCAATGGGCGTACCAGCCCGGCCAGGTGGTGGTCAGGAGATTCATCGGCCGGGATGGCGTCGAAAAGATTCAACTCCGGCTGGATCTGGGTTTGCTCCAGATGAACGCGCACGGCCGTCCCGACGGTAAACGCCCGTTCGGGCATCCGTCGCTGCTCGATTATTTCATCAGCAAGCAAGCCCAGCAGGCGGGGTCCGGCGCGGGGGAGGGCGAGTTCGTCCTGAAGGCGGACGACTGTGCCCGTTTGCAACTCGAGGCCTTGCAGTATCATCACCGTTGCGTCTGCCTCCTCCAGTTGGAGGACTACGCCGCAGTGGTCCGCGACACCAGCCGCAACCTGAAGCTGTTCGACTTTGCGGTGGAACACGCCGATTCGGACGAACTGGCTTGGAGTCTCGACCAGTTCCGTCCCCAGACGTTGCTGCTCCAGTCACGCGCCCGCGCGACCCAGGCACTGGCGGTCAATGACTTTGACAACGCCATTGGCGATATCGAGGGCACGCTGGACAAACTGCGCGAGTTCTATCGCGATCACGCCCGCGACGATCTCCTCGAACAAAGCGCCGAGATCCAGACGCTCGAGCACTGGTTGGCCGAGGTGAAAAGCAAGCGGCCGCTCACCCGCCGCGAGCAACTGGAGTCCGACTTGCGCGAGGCGGTGCGACGAGAGGATTACGAGGAGGCGGCGCGGGTTCGGGACCAGCTCCGCAACCTCAATTCGCCGGGCGACGAATGAGCCTGCTGGCGCGAATTCAGGACGAGCTCAAGGCCGCCATGCTGGCGCGCGATCACGTGCGCCTGTCCACCCTGCGCCTGCTCAAGTCGGCCATTGGCTACGTCCAGATCGAAAAGAAGAACGAGAACCTGCCAGACGCCGAGGTCGTTGCCATCATCCAGCGCGAGATCAAGAAGCGACGGGACGCGGCGGAACAGTTCGAGGCGGGCGGACGGGCCGAGCAGGCCGCCAGCGAACGGGCTGAAATCGCCGTTCTTGAAGGCTTTCTACCCCGGCCACTGTCGGCCGAGGAGTTGGAGCAGTTGGTCCGCTCCGTCATCGCGGAAACCGGAGCCGTCAGCAAGAAAGAGATGGGCGTTGTCATGAAGGCCGCCCAGGCGAAAGCGGCGGGCCGGGCGGATGGGCGAGCGATCAGCGCCGTCGTCAGCCGGCTTCTGCCTTGAGCTGTGGCGGCCCGGCCGTCAGCGCCCGTTCGCGTTCCAGGAGCGTGGGATGCGAGTAGTGAAACCAACTGTAGAGCGGATGAGGCGTAAGGTTGCTCAGGTTGTCCCGGTTCAACTTGCGCAGCGCCCCGATCAGCGGTTTCACAGAACCGACGGCGCCGGCTGCGAAGGCATCCGCCTCGTACTCGAAGCGCCGTGACCATGCGTTAATCACGGGTGTGGTCCAGAACGTGGCCAGCCCTGAGAGCAGGCCAAACAGCAGCAACGCCGCCGGCGGGGAACCCGGCTCGAAACCGAAGGCCCGATAAAACCCCTCCTGCCGCGCCAGCCAGGACAACACCCACAAGCCCGCCAGCAGGGACCCGGCGTAAAACGCCATGAACTTCAGCACGTGCCCGCGTTTGTAATGGCCGATCTCGTGGGCCAGCACCGCGGCCAGTTCCGCCTCGTCGAGTTGCGCGATGAGCGTGTCGAACAGGACGATCTTTCGCAGCCGCCCGATGCCGGTGAAGAAGGCGTTCGAGTGGCGGGAGCGCCGGCTGCCGTCCATCACTTGGATGCTGTGCAGGGGGAAGCGCGTTTGCCGCGCCAGCTCCAGCAGGCGGTCTTTCAGCCGACCCTCGGGCAGTGGCGTAAACTTGTTGAACAACGGCAGAATCAACACGGGCGTCAGCACCAGCATGACGCCCTGAAAACTCACCAGGCAGGCCCAGGTCCACAGCCACCATCCGTTGCCGGCCCGTTCGAACAGCCACGCCACCAGCGTCAACAGCGGCACGCCAAGCCCCAGCGCGAGTCCGAGCCCCTTCAGGCGGTCCAGCCACCACAGCCGCGCGGTGGTGGTGTTGAACCCGAAGCGTTCCTCGAGGCGAAATTGCGCGAACCAGTCGAGCGGCAGACCGGGGAGCGTGAGGGCCGTTCCCATCGCGAAGAGAAACCCGGCGGTGGCCGGTGGCGACGCTCCGAAGGCCGATTGCCACTGTGCCAGCGCGGCGGGCAGGAGGCCGCTGGCCAGGACCAGCAGGAGAATCACACCGTCGTAAACGATCTCGAACTGGTGCAGCCGGCCCTTGGCCAGGGAGTATTCCACCGATTGCCGGTGCGCCTCGGGCGTCATGAGATCGCGGAATGCCTCCGGCGCGCGGTCGGAGTGGGCCAGGATCTCGCGGCGGTTCAGCCGGGCCAGAATCCATTGGGCGCCGCCACGAGCCGCGATCAGGCCCGCGACCAGCCACGAAAGGCTGGATGAAAAATCCATGCCCTCACTTTCGGGATTCGACCGCGCGGGCTCAATCCTCTATTTTGAAGGGACGTGATACGGGACGAGGAAGCCGATGCATTCCGGGCGAAAGCTGTGCGGCCACCGCGTTGGCCGATGGCCAGGTCGAGAATGGGCCGCCGGTGTCTCGTCCTCAGCCTGCTGCCGGCCGCGCTGGGGGCGCTGTTGGCCGTGCAGACCGGCTGCGCTCCGGGGCGCGCGTTGCCGAGGGAAGGCGACGTTGGCGGGGCCCGCTTCGAGTACGAAGAGCCGCAGATGGGCCTGCCGTTTCGGATTGTTCTGTATGCTCCGGATCGGACCACGGCGGATGCCGCGGTAAGGGCCGCCTTCGATCGCATCGCCCAACTCAATGCCGTTCTCAGCGACTATGACTCGGACAGTGAGTTGAGCCGGCTGTCGCAGACGGCGGGCACGGGGCGATCGGTGCCCGTGAGCGCGGAGCTGTGGCGCGTGTTGTCGGCCGCGCAGTCCCTGGCGAGGCGGAGCAAGGGAGCCTTCGATGTTACGGTGGGGCCTTACGTCAACCTCTGGCGCAAGGCGCGCCGGGATCGACAGTTTCCTGATCCGGTATGGCTGGAATCTGCGCGCCCGGCCGTGGGCCATGACAAGCTGCAACTCGACGGCCGGCGGCGTGCGGTGCGATTGTTGGCGCCCGGGATGAGGCTGGACCTGGGCGGCATCGCCAAAGGCTTTGCCCTTGATGAGGCGCTCCGGGTGCTTCAAACCCGGGGGGTGCGCCGCGCACTGGTCAGTGGCGGCGGTGACATGGTGGCGGGAGAGCCTCCGCCGGGGCGGGCGGGCTGGACCGTGACCCTGGCGCCGATGGACGATACGGCCGCCGGCCCTGCGCCCGTGGTGCTCCTTGCGCGAGCGGCGCTGGCCACTTCGGGCGACACTTTCCAACGACTCGAGCTCGACGGAAAGCGATATTCGCACATCGTTGATCCCCGCACGGGCATCGGTCTGACGCGGCCGAGTCTGGTGACGGTGATTGCGCGTGACGGCATGACGGCCGATGCCCTGGCCACGGCAGTGAGCGTATTGGGCCCCAAGGCGGGCCGACGCCTGGTGCGGGCGGTAAAGGGAGCCGAGGTGCGCTTCGTTTACCAGGCCGACGGTGGCCTCGAAGCCGAAGAATCGTCGGGGTTCAAAAAGTTCTACGAGCGGGGAACGGCTCCCCGCGTGCCGGTGCGGGAGGCGCGCCCTCGTTCAGCCGGGGGCCGGTTCGTGCCGTAGAGGGACGCGAGCGGAGCCGGGCGGCACAGTAGGGGGCGCCTCCCTTGGGGCACCGTGTTCATTCCCGTTGGCTTCATTCGGGCTTCTCCACCAGTTCCATCGGGGCTTGGCAGCAGTCGCACACGCCGGGAGCGACGCTACGGATGGCGCAGATGTCGCAGTAATAGTAAAGGTCTTGCACCACGCCAGCGCGCACGGAGCGGATGCGAAGGACTTCGAGGATCTGTGTGCCGGGAAAGAGGCGGGCTTTGAGCAACAGATCCTTTTCACGCAGGCGGGCATCGGCGAAGAGCGCTTCGGAGTAGGTTCCCCGGAGCAGCGTGAACAGCCGACCGTCTTCCGTCTTAAAGCCATAGTGGTGTTCGTGCCTGGCCGGAAGTTCAGCGCCGTGAAGCCGGTGTAATTCCTCGATCAGGCATACCATCCGGCCGCGCAACTGCACTTCCGGGATCTGCGCCGCCACGCCGTGGCAGACAAGGAACAGAAGGAGCAGCCCGGGAGCGTGTCGGACGGTGTGACGGGTCGAATGCATCAAGCGGCCCGGGCGAATGCGCAACAGCCGCGGCGTTGGCGGAAGCCCGGGCGCGGTGCGGGGCTGCCGGGCTCCACGCTTTAATGTTGGCCGATTTGAGCGCCGTAGGCGGCGGCATCGAGCAGGCGATCCAGCTCGCCGCGATCGGCGAGTTTGATCTGGAAGAACCAGCCGTCGCCGTAGGGTTGGTCGTTTACGAGGGCGGGTTGGTCGTTCAGGGCTCCGTTCACCGCCGTCACCTCCCCGGACACGGGGGAATAGATGTCGCTGGCCGTCTTGACGGACTCAACCACAGCGCAGGCCTCGCCGGCCTTGACCTTCCGTCCGACGGCCGGCAGTTCCACGAAGACGATGTCGGTCAGTTCGTGCTGGGCGTGGTCGGTGATGCCGACCGTGGCCACGTCTCCGGTGACGCGGACCCATTCGTGCGATTTGGCGTATTTGAGGTCGGAAGGGATCTTTGAGCTCATAGAGAAACGGTGCCGCGGCTGCATTAGCCGGCTTTGCGATAAATGGGCTTGGCCACGATCTCGGCGTTGAAACGCCGGCCGCGGATTTCGACGGCGATGGGCGTACCCGGTTTTGCGAAGTCGGGTGGCACGTAGCCCAAACCGATGCCGACGCCGAGGCTGGGGCTCTGGGTCCCGCTGGTCACTTCCCCGAGGCGCGGGGCGCCCGCTCCCGTTGACCAGATGGGGTAGTGCGGGCGTGGTGGGGCGGACTTGTCGGTCATTTTGAAGGCGACGCAGCGACGGGTGACGCCGTGGGCCTTTTGCTCGGCCAGCACGGGGCGTCCCACGAAGTCACCCTTGTCAAGCGCCACGAACACGCCCAAACCCGCCTCGAT
>DATLZF010000839.1:0-2344 GCA_035574135.1 Candidatus Methylomirabilota bacterium | reverse complement strand
CGGTATTACGCTGGGCTTGCCGATCACGCCGCCGCCGCCCAGCGCGCGACTCACCAATCTCATCGCCGACGCGGGGCTGGAAGTGGACCCCGGCGATCCGGACCAGGGCATCGTTACCGCGGGCGCGTGGACGTTCGCCGGCACGACGACCATTGTGCCGCCCGGCGGCTCGCATCGCGCGCCGGCGGCGGTCGAGGGTGCGCGCGTGGGGGTCATCTACGCGGCGGAGGAAGCCGGGCCGTTGCCGGAACTCTCGCAAGTGGTGCACTTCCCCTTGACGAGCCGCTACCGGCTCGGCTGGTGGGAAGTGGGCGCGCCGCCGACGGAAGGATTCAGCGAGCAGGGCTACTACCTGAATTACTACGTGCGGCTCGACAATACGACGGTCGCGACGCGCCAGACGCTCAATCGATTCGGTTTTGGGGCGTGGCTGACACCACCGCCGCCAACGAATTTTTACTTCGTTGCGGTCGAATTCGCCGCCACCGCCGGCCCGCACACGTTGAGCTTTCGCGTGGCGGGCCGCAGTGACACCAGCGGCGGCGGCAACGCGCTCATCGACGCCGTCAGTCTGGTGCCCGCCTCGGACGCGACGTGGCCCACGCCGCCACCCACACTGGAGATCACACGCGTCGCACCGGGAGAACTGCGCCTGGCCTGGCCGACGGTGCCCGGCTTTTTCTACCGGCTGGAGAGCAGCGAGGACCTGATGACCTGGCTTCCCGCTGTGCCACGGCAAGCGCCGCTGACGGAGCACGAAGAGATTGTTCAGTTGCCCGGTAGCCGGAGTCTGCGGTTCTTTCGAGTCAATTATTCCGGCACCAACTGGATTCCCCACAGGTAAACCCAAGTGAGGAGCGGCTTCATGCCCACCCATATCGGCAATCGTTCGCTCCTGGAACCGGCAGCCAGCGAAGGCTCCGGTTCCGGCGAAGTGATCCGCGTGCTTCTGGCGGACGATTATCCATTGCTGCGAGCCGGCACCCGAAGCACCCTTGAACGCGACCGCCATGTTGGGATCCGCGGCGTGACCAACAAGCCGGACGACACCTTGGAGGCCGTCGGCGAGCGACGTGTGCGCGGCGTCCGTGACCGTGCGTGCGAGCAACCAGGTCGGCCCGGAGAGCGCGGCGCAATTCCCGGATACCGAAGGCCGGAATCTCCCCGGCGGCTTTTGCCGGCCGAGGAGCGGTAGAGATGCACCCGTCGTCCCTCATCAATCGGCACGGAAATAAAGGCGCTTGCGGTACGCTCGTGGCGACCGCGTGGCCCGGGTGCGCGTCCCACAGGCGTGCCGCCGGCCCGGCCCCGCTCCACCCGCCGGCACGATCGTGAGCGCCGCCCCACGCACAACGCACTCGCCCCGGCGCCAGCGCTTCGGCCGGGTCCGAGCCGGGCCACGTCTTCGGCTGGCGGAAAGAGGATCGCGGAGTAAAGTGGCAGTGTGAAACCTTCGGGGCCATGGCACCAGGCGGCGACGCGCCAACGCTGGCGCGCGCCCTGGCGTTGCCTGGTGACCGCAGTGGCAGCCGGCTGTCTTCTGATGCCCGGGGAGAGCGGGGCGCAGGTCCTGCGGGACAACTTCGCCGACCGGGATATCCTGACATCTCCGCAAGGACAACTTGATGGTGACAATACCGGCGCCACCCTGGAGACAGGCGAGCCACGGCACGGTGGCAAACCGGGCGGACACTCGTTATGGATATCCTGGATTGCCCCCACCAATGGCGTCGTCAAGTTTGAGACTGGAGGCAGTTCATTCGACACCCTGCTGTCCGCCTACTTTTTCGCTTCGACGAATGACACGGCCCTCGAGCAGTTGGTGGAACTGGCGCGGGCCGATGACTCGGAGGGGTTCGGTTTTGAAAGCGAGGTCACATTTGGCGTACTCGCGGGCCGACGCTACGAGATCGCGGTGGATGGTTACCACGGAGCCGCGGGCCCGCTGGAACTGGAGTGGGACTTCCAGCCGACGGCCGTGCCGCCGCCGATCATTCTCAGCGTGCCCGGGGACCGCGCGGTTCGCCCCGGGGACTCCGTCACGCTCGAGGTGGGCCTGGCCAACGCCGCCAACGGACGTTACCGATGGTTTCACAATGACACTGAACTGGAGAGCCAGGAAACCACCCTGGTCATTCCGGCTTTCCAGGCCGCCCACGTGGGCCGTTACAAGCTGCGCGTGACCATCGACGGCCCCGGTTACTACTCGGTGCCGATCGAAATCCAGATCAATTCCGACGGAGCCGCGGATTCACTGGCGCGAGACAAAACGTTCGACGCCCTTGGCTCGCCGCTGCGGCCGGCGAGGGTCGGCGGCGGCGGCGGGCTGTGGCCGGCGGGCGTG
>DATLZF010000838.1:0-9096 GCA_035574135.1 Candidatus Methylomirabilota bacterium | reverse complement strand
TTACTCGGACACCTCGCTCTACACCAGTGCCGAGACGGGCGAACAGTTTCGCGGCCTTCGCTACCGTCCCGAAAACACCTGCTACCTGCGCGACGTGTGGGTGAAGGATTCCTTCCGGGAAATGGGCTGGCTCTCCAGCCGCAGCCGCTACGTGCACCTCTACCTGAACGGCCTTTACTGGGGGCTCTACCAGCCTTCCGAGGCGCTGAATGCAGCCTATTTCGCGGCGCACCTGGGCGGACCCGAGGAGGCGTGGGATGTCCTCGTGGGCGAGGACAACAACGGCCCGCCCGAGATCGTGGACGGGAGCGGCGTGGGTTGGACGAATGTGTTGAACCTCGTCAACGCGGGTATCACCACCGAAGCCGCCTACGCGGCGGTCGCCGACCTGGTCGATCTGGACAACCTCATCGACTACATGATCCTCCACATCTATGCCGAGGCGGAGGACTGGCCGCGGCACAACTGGTATGTCGCGCGCCGCCGTGCCACCAACGGTCTGCCGGCCACCAAGTTCATCTGCGCCGTGTGGGATCAGGAATTGTCCCTGGATCGCCTGGTCCGCCGCAACCGCATCGATGTGGGCAACGGCAGCGGGCCGGCCGGCGAGGCCTACAGCCCCGGCCGGGTTTACTCGCAGTTGCGGGCCTGGCCCGAGTTCCGGCTGCGCTTTGCCGACCGCGTGCAAAAGCATTTCTTCCACGGCGGCGCGCTCTCCACCGAACGGGCGGTGGCCCGGCTGCTGGCCTCCGCCGCCATCATTCGCGACGCCGTCAACGCCGAGTCTGCCCGCTGGGGCGACGCGCGCAAAACCGGCGTGCCCGCGGGCCAGATCGGCACGGGCAAGACCTTCACCCGCGACGAATGGTGGCAGCCCGAGATCGACAAGCTGGCCACGAACTTCCTGCCCCGACTCCTGGCCGACAACCTGGCTCGCTTCCGGGCGGCCAATCTCTATCCCCCCATTGGCGCGCCCACGCTGCTGCCGCCCGGCGGCGAGGTCACCAACGGTTTCTCCGTCTCCATCAGCCACACCAACGCCAGCGGCACGATCTACCTGACGCTGGACGGATCGGATCCGCGCGAATACGGCACGGGCCTCGTGTCGAGCAACGCCTTGATCTACTCGGGCCCGGTGTCGCTTGCCGCCAGCACCCGGATCAAAGCGCGCGTGCGACAGGGTACGACTTGGAGTGCGTTGTCCGAGGCGGACTTCACCCTCGCCGGCGCCCTGCCGCTGCGCATCACCGAGATCATGTATCATCCCGCGCCGCCCTCGGCCGAGGAAGTGGCGGCCGGGTTCACCGACGCCGATCAGTTTGAATACATCGAGCTGTGCAACATCGGTTCCAATGCGCTGGCGCTGGCGGATGTGCGCTTCGCCAGCGGCATCGGATTTGCGTTCGCCGCCGGCGCGCTGCCGCCGGGTGCCCGGGTCGTGTTGGTGAAGGATCCGGCGGCCTTCGCCTTCCGCCACGGTTCGAACCGGCCGGTAGCCGGCACCTTTGTCGGCAACCTCGCCAACGGCGGCGAACGGCTCCGGTTGCTCGACGCCCTTGGCGGCGTCGTGCACGACTTCAGTTATGACGACGCCTGGTATCCGATGACCGACGGCCTCGGGTTCAGCCTCACCATCCGCGACGAAACCGCGCCCCTGAGCACCTGGGGCAATCGCGCGAGTTGGCGCGCCAGCGGCTCGGCGCGGGGGACGCCGGGCACCGCCGACCCGGGTGCTCCGGCCTTCCCGCCCGTGGTGATCAACGAGGTCTTGTCCCGCCCTGCCGGCCCCGAGTCCGACGCCATCGAGGTGCTCAACCTCGGCTTGGCGGACGCGGACCTCAGTCACTGGTGGCTCTCCGACGATTTTCGCGCGCCGCGCAAGTATCGGCTTGCGCCCGGCACGGTTTGTCCGGCACTGGGCACACGCGTCTTTCGGGAGAGCGAGTTCAACGCCGAGCCCGGTGTGCCGCCCGCCTTCGCGTTGGGCTCGACCGGCGGCGGTGTGTGGCTGTTCAGCGGCAACGCGGCCGGTGAGCTGACCGGCTACGCGCACGGCTTCGAGTTCGGCCCTGCGGAACTCGGACGCAGCTTCGGCCGGCTGGAGTTGAGCACCGCCGCGGAGGAGTTTGTCGCGCAGCAGGCCAACACACTGGGCGCCCCCAACGCCGGACCCCGCGTCGGGCCGGTCATCATCACCGAGTTCCACTACCGACCGCCGGACCTCCTCACGGGCACCAACGCGGTGGACAACAGCCGCGACGAGTTCATCGAACTGCGCAACGTTTCGGCGGCCGACGTGCCGTTGTTCGACCCGGCCGCGCCGACCAACACCTGGCGGTTGCGCGCCGCGGTGGACTTCGACTTTCCCACCAACCTCTGGCTGGCCCCCGGGCAGGTGGCCGTCCTCGTCGGCTTCGATCCCGCGGCCGATGCCGCCGCCCGGACCGCCTTCCTGGACGCGCATCCGACGGCCCGCAACGCCCTTTTGCTCGGTCCGTGGCTCGGCAAACTGGACAACAGCGGCGAGAGCATCGAGTTGAAGCGACCCGAGTTGTTCGGCACCAACGGCACGGACTTCATCCTCGTCGAGCGCGTGCGCTACCGCGACGCGGCGCCCTGGCCCGCCGAAGCCGACGGCACCGGCGCCAGCCTGCACCGCCTCGGCATGGCGACGTTCGCCGGCGACCCCATTCATTGGCGGGCGGCCGCGCCTTCCGCGGGCGCGGCCGGCCTCGAGGCGGATTCCGACACCGACGGCCTGCCGGACTGGTGGGAAAGCGCCTTCGGAACCGACCCGGAGCATGCCGACGCCGGCGCCGATCCCGATGCCGACGGTCAGGTGAACGCTGAGGAGTACGAGGCCGGCACCCACCCGGTGGACGGCGCGAGCCGGTTGGCCTTCGAGCGGGTGAGCGTGGACGAGGATCGCCTGCTACTGGCGTTCCGGGCCGTGGCCGACCGGGCCTACACCATCCTGGCGAGCGACACCGTGTCGGGCGCGGACTGGACGCCGCTTATCCGGCTCGAACCCGGTCGCCAGACCCGTCTTGAGACGGTGGAGGTCGCTCGGCCCGCCACGGGAGTGCGGTTCTACCGGCTGACAGCCGCGTCAGGCGACCGCAAACCCGGAGGTCGGGCTCCGATGCTGATGCCCCGGTGAACGTCGCCGCAACTACGCCGTCGCCAGCACGTATTCCATCCCGTGCTGCTTGCACCAAATCTCCGGCGTCCTTGCCGCTGCCGAGCGTCGTGAGGTCAAAGTTGCCCAAACCGGACGACACCGCCGACTCCGGGAGCAGGTCGCGGGCTTTGAAGACCTTTCCGCTCGCGAAATCATCCTCCAGCCGGTCGCGCACGATGAGATTCGCGCAGAGCAGCACGAACTTCTGCACGCCGTGGGCGATGCGCAGCCAGGCGATGAGCGCGGCGATCACCGCCGTCTTGCCGCCGCCGGTCACGATGTTCAGCAGCAGTCCGTCCGCGCCGATCTTCCCCTTGCCGAGAATCTCGTGGGCAGACACGACGCGCAGGAACGCCTCCCACTGGTGCGGCCAGAGCGTGCCCTCACGCGGAAGCTGGTCGTCGTCTTTCGAGGTCAGGAACTCGATTGTTGACCCACCTGGGACAAAGATTTGTCATGGCGGAGCAAAGGTTCGCATTTGTGCCCGGGCTTGTCGAAGCGCCTCAACTCTTCTTTGCCAGGCCGTTTGGCCAAGGTAGCCGGGAGGGAGGATTCTCTGGGGCAGCAACGGGTCATGACGCACCGCTTCCCACCAAGCCTCGCATTCGGCCGACGCCCAGCGCAAAAGAGCTTTCGCGGCGGCCTCGTTGTGCAGCGGGCCGGTCGGCCGATCCCGCAGGATTTTCATCAATCTGGAATAGCGCTCGTTGATGCGTTCGAAATTCCACGCGCACGCCACAATTTCCGCGTCCGACTCACCCGCACAGGGTGTCGCGTCCAACAAGAGCAATGATCCCACGTCAACTTTTGCGCCGACCAGAATCTTCTTTTCTTCCTCGAGTGGATCGGGTGTAACCCAGACACTGCCCTGTAAACACCCAAAGCCCCGCTCATGCAAGTAACGTCGCAGCCGTCGGCGTTGGCTGTCGCGACCCACAGGAATGTCGAACAGCACCATACGCCAACGCCCGTCCCAGGCGCGCGACCAACGCGTCTGAGGATCGCGACCGCCAAGTGCTTGAAGGCGTCCTTGAGTAGTGAGCCGATACACCCGTTCCTGCGAGTCGGAACGGCGAGCCTCAATGAGTCTCTCGCGCTCCAAGGTCGCGACCTGCCGATACAAGCCGTTGCGATACGCCCAGCTTTCGTAAGAGTCGGTCAGGTTACGGAACGTCGGTCGCACCAACTTGTCGGCGGACCAGAGCAGCAGATTCAGGAATTCTCGCGTTTTGGCTTTCACAGCGGCGATGTTGCTGGAAAGGAACATCCGAGGCCACGCAAAATCGTGTCCCAGGTGGGACAAAGATTTGCACTCTTTGGACGCGCTGATTCATTTCCGTTCGTTCTTGTTCGTCGGCGCATGGGACGCGGAAGCCGACACGCCCGTGCATCCGACACCCTCGTCGTGACCCGCAAGTTAATGCCGCGGGTCGTCGCGCGTCATGGAAGTGGATTACTTTCGGGCCAAATCGAACCGGTCGAGGTTCATCACCTTGTTCCAGGCGGCCACGAAGTCCTGCACGCACTTCTTCTCCCCATCCGCGCAGCGGTAAATCTCCGCCAGCGCGCGCAACCGGGAGTTCGCACCGAAGATCAGATCTACGCGCGTGCCGGTCCCTTTGACCTTGCCGGTGTTGCGATCGCGGCCTTCGAGCCCGTCTGCGCCTTGCGAGCCCGGCTGCCATTCCGTGCCCATGTCGAGTAGGTTCACGAAGAGTTCACCACCACATGCAGACTCCGACCTCGTTCGTCAGGAATGGGGTGATTGGGGCGAAATTCAGAAATTTGCTTTCGCCACGGGGTTGGCTTCGGCATTCTGGTGGCATGGGTAAACGACGCGAGGCGCGCGAACGCGCCGTGCAGTTTCTGTTTCAATACGATTTGAATCCGCCGGAGAACCTGGACGCGGCGTTGGATCAGTTCTGGGATTCTCAGCGGGCCACCGCGATTGCCGAGGAGAAGGCGCCGGCCAGGTGGGGCCAGAAGCCGGCCAGGGTCGAGCCGCCCACGGCGGACGAGGCAGCGGTGCGGTTGTTTGCTGATCCGCTGATCCGCGGGGTGATCGAGCATCGCGACGAACTGGATGAGACGATTCGCAAGTACGCCCAGAATTGGGACCTCAAGCGGATGGCCGCCGTGGACCGGAACGTCCTCCGGCTGGCGATCTACGAAATGATGTACCGTCTCGACATTCCGCCGGTGGTCAGCATCAACGAGGCGGTGGACGTGGCGAAAAAGTTCTCCACCCAGGATAGCGGCAAGTTCGTCAACGGCATCCTCGACAAGGTGAAGGGCGACCTGATGCGCCCGGCGCGGATCGTCAAGTGAAGGCCGAGTCCGACCAGACGGGGGCCACGTCGCGCGGGCTTGTGAAGGCCGCGGTCCGCGTCATGCGCGGTCGTTTGGTTGCCGACCCGAATCACTGATGTTTGCCGACCTCCATTTGCACACGTGCTTCTCTGACGGCACCTACACGCCGGAGGAACTGGTTGGGCACGGCCGGCGGCTCGGCTTTCGGGCGCTGGCGCTCACGGATCACGACACGGTCGAGGGCTGCGCCCGCATGGCGGCGGCGTGCCGGGAGGCGGGCCTCGATTTTCTGCCGGCCTGCGAGTTCACGGCCGAGATCGACGAGCATGAACTGCATTTGCTGGGCTATTGCCTGGACATCGGCCATGCGCGCCTGCTCGAGGAACTGCAACGGTTCCAACTCGTCCGCCAGAATCGCATCCGCGAAATGGTGGCCCGTCTGAACGGACTGGGGGTGCCGGTGGAGGCGGACGCTGTCTTTGCCCTGGCAAACTGCCGTTCGCCGGGCCGGCCGCATCTGGCGCGCATGCTGGTGCGCCTGGGGCAATGCAGCAGCCTCGATGAGGCTTTCGAGCGCTTTCTCAAGCGTGGCCGTCCCGCCTGGGTGCCCAAGCGCAAGATGTCGGCCCTCGACGCCATCCGGCTCATCCATCAAGCGGGGGGCGTGGCCGTGCTGGCGCACCCGGGGCTGACGCGCATCGACGAGATCATTCCGAAGCTGGTGGCGGCCGGGCTGGACGGCCTTGAATGCTTCCACACCAAGCACTCCACGGCGACCAGCGAGCATTATCTCGAAATGGCGGACCGCCACCGGCTGCTGGTCACCGGCGGTTCGGACTGCCACGGCATGAACAAGGGCCGGCCGCTCATCGGCACGATCAAGCTACCCATTACCCACGTCGAACGTCTGCGGGCCCGGGTGGCGGAACGCGCCGCCGCGGTCGCGCCCGCCTCCTGAGCGGACTCGTTTTTCCCATGGGATTCTTCCAACGACTCAAAGAGGGACTGCAAAAGACCCACAGCAAACTGGTCCACGAGATCAAGCGCATCGTCACCCTTTCACCGCGTCTGACCGGCTCCAGCCTGGAGGAACTGGAAGCCGCCCTGCTGGGGGCCGATCTGGGCGTTGCCATGACGCAACAGATCGTCGAGGCGGTGCGCCGGGCCTATGAGACCCAGGGGCGCTCGGGCTTGGACGTGTTCGATATCGCGCGGCGCGAGGTGGAGGCAAGCCTGGCCGCGGGCGCTGCACCGCTGCGGCGTCAGGCCGAGGGGCCCACGGTTGTGTCCATCGTGGGCGTCAACGGCACGGGCAAGACCACCACCACGGCCAAGCTGGCCCATCTGTTGCGCCAGCGGCATCACTCGGTGGTCATGGCCGCCTGTGACACCTTCCGCGCCGCCGCCATCGAGCAGCTCAAGCTCTGGGGCACACGCTTGGAGGTGCCGGTCGTCGCCGGTGCCTACAATGCCGACCCCGCAGCGGTGGCCCACGACGCGGTGGCCGCCGCGCAGTCGCGCCGGGCGGATTATGTGCTGGTCGATACCGCCGGCCGGCTGCACACAAAGCACAACCTGATGCAGGAGTTGCAGAAAGTTCACCGCGTAATGGACAAGAAGCTGCCCGGTGCGCCGCACGAAACGTTGCTGGTGCTGGACGCCACCACGGGCATGAACGCCCTCAACCAGGCGCGCGAGTTTCACAAGGCGGTCCGGCTCACCGGCCTCGTCATCACCAAGCTCGACGGCACCAGCAAGGGCGGCATGGTCGTGGCAATCCAGCGTGAGCTGGGCCTGCCGATCAAGTTCATCGGCGTGGGCGAGCAGCCGGATGACCTCCAGCCGTTCGACGCGAAGCAGTTTGCCGAGGCGATGTTCTCGGCGAAGGAGTGAGAACACCCCGCAGCAAGGCGAGCCTGGCCCGGAGTCGGCCGAGCGAGGCCGGGACGGATGCCCCCTTCCTGCGCCTGGCCTTGCGGCTGGCGCGGCGCGGCTTCGGCACCACGGCGCCCAATCCCATGGTCGGGGCGGTGCTGGTGAAGCGGGGGCAGATCATCGGCCAAGGCTGGCATCGGCGCGCGGGCGGACCCCACGCGGAAATCGAGGCGCTGCGGGATTGCGAGCGCCGGGGCCATTCACCGCGCGGCGCCACCCTTTACGTCACGCTCGAGCCGTGTTGCACCCACGGGCGCACGCCGCCCTGCACCGATGCCATCGTGGCCGCCGGCATCCGCCGCGTGGTGGCGGCAGCGATCGATCCCAATCCCCGCCACGCCGGCCGGGGCTTTCGTCTGCTGCGCCGCGCCGGGACCATTGTGAATGTGCCGGGAGCGGCTTGGGCTGCCGAGGTCGCGCGGCTGAACGAGGCGTTCAACCACTGGATTGTGCATCGCACGCCGTTCGTGACGGTGAAGGCGGCGATGACGTTGGATGGCAAGATCGCCACCGCGTCGGGCGAATCGAAATGGATCACGGGCGAGGCGGCTCGACGGCTCGGGATGAAGCTGCGTCAGGGCGCGGACGCCATTCTGGTGGGGGTCAACACCATCCTTGCGGATGATCCGAGCCTCACGGTTCGGCTCGGGGCGGCGAAGTCCGGTTCGGCCCGGGCGGATTTGGCGTCCTGCGCTCCGCGACTGCGGCGAATCGTGCTCGATGCGCAGGCCCGCACCCCGGTCCGGGCCAAAGTCGTGGCCGATGAATGGGCGCACCTGTCCACGATCGTGGTGGGCAGGAATGCGCCGGCGTCCCGGGTGCGTGCGTTGTCGCGGCGGGTCCGCGTCTGGAGGGCGCCGGTGCGGGACGGGCGCATCGACCTGCGTTGGCTGTTGCGCCGGCTGGGCCGGGAGGAGGTGACGCATCTGCTGGTGGAGGGCGGCGGGGAGGTGAACGCCTCCTTTCTGCTGGGCGGGCTGGCGCAGCGGACGGCGTTCTTCTATGCGCCAAAGGTCCTGGGGGGACGCGATGCTCGAAAGGCCGTGGCGGGCGAGGGGGTGGGCTCGCTGAAGCGGGCTTTGCCGCTGCGCGAGCTGGAGTGGCGACGCGTGGGCCCGGACTTGTTCGTCACGGCGCGCGTGGGATAGACAATGGCACCGCCCTCGGGGTGTAATTGAGCATGTTCACGGGCATTGTGGAAGAGACGGGCGTGGTGGAAGGCATTCGCCGGGGTGCGCGGTCCATCGAGCTGGCGGTGCGGGCCCGGGTGTGCGCCGAGGGCGTCCGCGTGGGCGACAGCGTCGCCGTTAACGGCTGCTGCCTCACCGTGGTGAAGCGCGCCCGGAGGAGGCGGGGCGCTTTGCTCCAGTTCGACCTCCTGCTCGAGACCTGGCGGCGGACCAATCTCCAGTTCGCCAAGCCCGGCGGGTTGGTGAATCTGGAACGCTCGCTGGCGGCGGATGGCCGCTTGGGCGGGCATTTCGTCACCGGGCACATCGATGGGCTGGGCACGATCAAGCGCTGGGAGCGTTCGGGCGAGGATCACGTGCTGGAGGTGGCGGCGCCGCCCGAGGTGATGCGTTACGTGGTGTTCAAAGGATCGATCGCCGTGGACGGCATCAGCCTGACGGTGGCGGGGGTGACGAAGGGGAGCTTCCGACTCTGGATCA
>DATLZF010000837.1:0-4049 GCA_035574135.1 Candidatus Methylomirabilota bacterium | reverse complement strand
GTACTCGGTGACGTGAACAGCCACAAGTCGGAGTCGGTGCTCCTCGAATCGGTCGATGGAGCCGGTCGCCCGCCGCTCAGCGAAGCGGATCAGCCGATCAAGCTCGCGCCGGCTCTCCACCTTGTCTGTGAAGAGCCGCCGAACCACCCGTCGGCCGTTCGCCGGGTCTTTGAAGGTTCCCCACCAGAACGCCGATTCAACGCGCTGCCCGTGGGAGAGGCGCGACCGGCGGAACAGAGACCCGACTTGCTCGCGCGGCATGGCTTCCCTTCCTACCGACCATTATGCCATCCAGTGTCAGATCGCGCCACCGGCACCCAATGCGCGCCGGTCAGAATCGCCGCCCAGCATTCGGCCGTCTGCCCTCCCAGTCCAGACTTCCAGATTCCGCCAATCCCGCCAAAGTGGACACTCTTGCGAGCCCCACCGAGTCATGGCGACAGGCACGGGCGGTTCTGCTCCACGGCGACGTGGAATCCGCCATGACGCTCCGCCAAGAACCCGCGGGCGAACTCGCTACGCCGCGCGATTGGCGGTTTCGGCGGCATTGGCGGGTTCCGGCGCGAAGAACCGCCGGACGTCAAGGTGAAGCACCCGACGTGGGGCGCCTTCGAGGGTCTTTCGGACCGTGAATTCCTTGCGGGTATCGTGCTCGCTCGACAGAAGCCAACCCCGTTGCAGAAGACGCCTGCTGAGCGTCCGCTGGGACAGGCTTCTTGTGTGAGCGAAGCGATCAGGCGCCGGATTCATCTCGCCGCGGCCTGATCCACTGGGGCAGAACCGTGTTGCGTTGGGGAACTCGGCAAGGGACAATGTTGGCATGACATGGAATCTACGTCTGCAAACGTTGTTCTGGTTAGTGGGCGGCCTCATCGCCCCTGCCATCGGTCAGGAATGCACGCCCCTTTTCCCTGTGCGCATTGATCACTCTGGGCTCCTCGATGTCAATCTGATTGCCGCCGGAGACCTCAATGGCGACGGTTTCTCAGATGTAGTCGCAGGACAAAGCGGGGGCGCGCTCGTCGTGCTGTTGGGGAACGGAGATGGCACGCTCGGACCACCCGGCAGATCCTACTCCGTAGGGGCAGGGACTAGAGAGATCATCCTTGTCGATGTCGATGCAGACGGCGACCTTGGTATTGTCACCGTGAATGCCGTAGCGAACACGGTGTCGGTATTGCGCAATCGCGGCAATGCGGAATTCGACAGGCTCGCGGACTCCTATGCGGGTCGCAGCCCGTCGGCAGTTGCCGCTGGCCGGCTGAATGGCGACGGGCACGTCGACCTCCTCGTCGCCAATGCCGACGATCGTGCTGTTTCCATGCTGCTGGGCGACGGTAGCGGTCTATTCGAGCGGTCCGGAGTCTTCACAGTTGGGAACAGGCCTGCATCCGTTGTGTTGGCCGACCTTGATGGTGACGGTGACCTGGACGCCGCCGTTGCCAACGCCAACAGTTATAACGTTTCCATCCTCCTGAACAACGGTGACGGCACTTTCGCAGAGCAGGCCAAGCGCAAGAGAGGCGGCTACGACATCGTGGCCGGGGATTTGGACGACGACGGCGATGCCGACCTGGCCGTCGGAGGCGCATTCGAGATCAACGTGTTCCTGAACCGAGGGGATGGCTCCTTTTCGCTCCCAACCGCTTATCCTGTCTCTGGGATCGCTGGGCGCCTGGCCATCGCTGATTTCGATCGCGATGGCAACTTAAACATCGAAGCACTGGTCGGCTTTGATCCTGCCTACTTATTAGTTTTTAGAGGTAATTCGACCGGGCGCTACGGCGAACCCGAAGTATACAACGCCGGCACCTCAACCGCCGATCTTGCCATTGCAGACTTTGATCGCGACCTTGACACCGATCTGGCCATCCCAAGCGTGAACACGGACACGATCTACGTATTCCTCAATCAGTTTCCAGGCGACTGTCCGGGCGACTTCGACAGAGATGGCTGTGTCGATGCACAGGACGTCTTGGCATTCCTGAACGCTTTCAACGCTGGTGACCCAGCAGCTGACCTCGACGGCAACGGTGTGTTCGACGGGGCCGGCCTGCTGCTCTTCCTGGCCCTCTTCGACGCCGGCTGCTGACTCCCCACACGGTTGATGCCGCACACTCTCGGGACAAGCTGATGTTGCACACGATCAGGTTCAATGACGACATCCTCCTGTCGAACACTGGGATCTCCTACAGTTTCACGCGTAGCACAACGACACGCCATTACGACGGCACGGTGGCGAACGCGGATGAGCCGCGCTTCGTACCCGAAACACTAGAGGCTATCCCAAAGCCTCTCTGAGGAGCAGGAGCGAGCAGCTGAGATGAAGGAAGCCCTGGAAGAGTTTGGCGGATTTCTCCCAGCGGATGCACAGGCGCCGGTAGTTCTGGAACCACGAGATCGTGCGTTCGACGGTCCATCGTCTCTTGTAACGACGCAGGTATCTCCCGTCCTGCGTCTTGTTCTCGCGGCGCCGGCTGGAGCGGTGCGGCGCGATCAGGTCCGTGCCCTCGCACGCGAGCCGGTCGTCCAGCGCATCGCTGTCGTAGGCCTTGTCGCCCACCACGCGATCGGGCGTCAAACTCGTGAGCATGAAGTCGAAGAGGCCCTGCACCAGCTTGGATTCGTGCGGCGTGGCCGAGGCCGTGTCCACCGCCACCGGCAGGCCGCGGGCATCAACCGGCACCATGATTTTCACGCCTTGTCCCGCCTTGGTGATCCCCACGCCGTCGCCGCCGCCCCTGGCCTTGCTGAAGGTCGCGTCGATGAAGCACTCGTAGAGCTTGTACCCGCCGCGCTCCTCGACCATGCGGCCGGCGTCGCGCATGAGACGCTCGAAGACCCCCGCCCTCACCCACGTCGAGAACCAGCGGTGCACGGCGCTCTTGCTGCCGAAGCGCCGCGGCAGGTCCTTCCACTTGGCGCCGTTGTCCAGGATCCAGAAGATCCCGCGCAGCGCCTTGCATTTGTCCGTCGGCGGCCTCCCGCCCTTGGGATTCACCGGCGCATCAGGAACACGATCGCACAACCAGTCCAACTGCTCATCCGTGAGTGTCAGCATCGTACACACTCATACGCGCCCTCTCCGCACCGGTTCCACAGGTTTCGGGATAGGCTCTAGGTTCAGATCAGAATGGAGCCAGAAGTATGCCGAAGTGCGAGCACAGTCGCGCCGAGAATCCAGGATTGGCTGTCCCCTGGGAAAGACTCGTTGGATCGATTGTCATTCTGTGGTCTGCCGGTGGGCTAGCGTCCACGGGAGTGCAACTTTGTCTTGACTGGCTGGCCCACACCGCTGCCTCGACTCGAGTCGGTGGCACGGTGTCGAATGTAGCGAGCCCAGGGGTCTCAGAGCTTGAGATTATGATTATACTAAATTCCATACGACTTGTAACTATGAGTATTGCGAATATTATTTTGCTGATGGCAGGTGTCTGCATTTGGTTACATAGAAATGTGTGGTCGAGGAGGCTGATTGGTCTGTGGGCGGCGGCGACGATCGTAATTGCGCTAGCCTTAACGCTCCCCGTAAACCTGTTGGTCGAACGAACATCGGTTCGTCGAGACGATGGGCAGGCCGCGCTGGAGCGGACCGTGAGTACTATGCGGGCGATGTGGCGGTTCAGGGGACTGGTGGTCGATTTGGCTTGGGCGCTGCTCGCCATAGTATGGTTGGTTCAGGGACGCGCAGCACCTGGCGCGCAGAAAGACGCCAGCCAGTAATCGGCGCGCAGTCGTTATTGATATCCGCGCAGATATAGACGTACTTGGTCAAAGAGGGAGCTCCGCGTGATCGAAGGCGGAAGCGAGGAGGTTGGAGGAGCACCGCTGGCGGATGAGCGAGCGGCGGACGCGGCCTCGGAGGTCATCGCGGTCGGCCGGGGCGACGTTGGCCAGGTCCACCCTCTTGCCGTTGTTCCACAGTTGCTCGGCCGGGTTGAGTTCGGGCGCGTAGGACGGAAGCCACTCGACCATCACGCGTGGAGCATCCGCAGGCCGGTGGGCCAGCCAGCGCCTGACGGCGGCGTTATGCACGTTGAGCTTGTCCT
>DATLZF010000836.1:0-6544 GCA_035574135.1 Candidatus Methylomirabilota bacterium | reverse complement strand
TTGGTGGCGGCCTTCGTTCTCGTGCCCACCCTGACGGTGGCGGTGGGCTTCCTCTCCAGCCGCGGTGTGCTGAACCATCCCCCGCTCGAAGTGCTGCGACGCGAGGGGTGAGGTCACGGCACGCCGGGCCGCCACTTTTGGCTTTCTCCGGCAACTCACAATCGCTTTGATCGCCGGCGTGTTTCGCCAACGGATACGTCTCCTGGCGTGGCTGCCCGTCATCCTGTGGATGGCACTCATCTTCTTCGCCTCGGGCGACGCCGGTTCCACGCGCCACACCTCGCGGATCATTGGACCGATCCTGCGATGGTTGAACCCGGCCATCACCGACGAAGGCATCCGCCAGGTTCAACTCGTGATTCGCAAGGGTGGGCATCTGACGGGATACGCCGTTCTCTCCGTGTTGATCTGGCGCGCCCAGCGGCAGGCGGCGGCCACGGCGGGAGAGGCAGGCGAAGCCAGCCCCCACCCGCCGGGGTGGAACGCGAAGCACGCCGCCTTCGCCTGGACGCTGGCCACGCTCTACGCCGTCTCCGACGAGTTGCATCAATCGTTTGTCCCGAGTCGCCAAGCGCAATGGACGGACGTGTTGATCGACGCGACGGGGGCCGCCCTTGGACTGGCTCTGGCCCGCGCGTGGGCGCGACGGTGCGCACCAGGGTGATGCGGCATGAGCGCCAGCAAGGAGGCTCAGGGGGCTGCCGGGCGTCGGTCCGGCCCGACACCGATTTTCGTGCTGAAGCGGCCGATGTTGCCCATCGTGATGGGCTTCGCGCTGGGCATCCTGGTGGCCGACGCAACGGGGTGGAAGCCCGGGCCCCTGCTCGGGGCGGCACTGGCCCTCAACCTCCTCGCCCTCGTCTGGATCCGGGGCCGGCCGTGGCTGCTGCTACCTCTGACCACGCTCGCCGGCGCCGCAGCGTTGGCGGTGGATTCCGTGCCGCTTGATCCGGCCGACCTGCGCTTCCATTTCACGAAACAGGCGGAACTGGTGACCTTGCGCGGCCGGCTTCTCGAAACACCGGAATTGCGCATCCATGATCGCCACGGGGAGGAGCGCTCCCGCAGCCTGGCCCGACTGAAGGTGACCTCCTTCCAGCGCGGGCGCGAAGCGTGGCGACGCGGCGCGGGGCTGGTCATCGTGAGTACGCCCGGGCCGCCTGCGCCCGGGTTGTTCCGGGGACGCGAGGTCGAGGTGCGAGGCGTGTTGCGCCGTCCCGACGGCCCGGTGGCGGAGGGGTTGTTCGATTATCGGCGGCATCTTCGGCGACTGGGCATTCATCATCAGTTAATCACTCACGGCCCGGGGGACTGGAATCCGGTGGGCGGTCCGAAGGAGCCCGGGTGGTCGGACCGGTTTAACGCCTGGGCGAGGCGGACCCTGGCGCTGGGGTTGCCCGAGGAGGACGAGGCGTTGCGCCTGCGCTGGGCGATGACGTTGGGCTGGAAGACGGGCCTGGCCGGCGAAGTCGCCGAGCCGTTCATGCGCTCAGGCACCACGCATATTTTCGCGATCAGCGGACTTCATGTCGCGTTGATCTCCGGCATCCTCGTCGGCCTGCTGCGCGTGACAGGCATGCCGCGCGGGCACTGCGGCTGGATCGTGATCCCATTGCTGTGGGGCTACACGGCCGCGACGGGCTGGCAAGCTTCCGCCATCCGCTCGACGATCATGATGACGGTCGTGATCGCGGGCTGGGCGATGCACCGGCCCAGTGACTTGCTCAACTCCCTCGCCGCCGCCGCCATCTTCATCCTGGCGTGGAGCCCGCAACAGTTGTTTCAGGCCGGTTTCCAACTGTCCTTCGTGGTCGTCGCCGCTCTGGCCCTGCTGGAACCGGCGGCGCGACGGATGCGGCAGAAACTCCTCCGCACCGATCCACTCCTGCCGCGGGAATTAATGCCCACGTGGAAGCGCGCCGGTCATGCCGCCGCCGGCGCCCTCGTGAACAGCGCCACCACTTCGCTGGCGGCCTGGATCGGCTCGGTGCCGCTCATCGCGGGCTGTTTTCACCTCCTCACGCCGGTAAGCGTGGTGGCCAGCATGGTAATCGTGCCCCTGAGCGCCTGCGCCCTGGCCAGCGATCTGGCCAGCTTGCTGACCGGCGCGTGGTGGCCGTGGCTGGCCGGTGTGTTCAATCACGGCGCGTGGTTTTGGATGCGCGCCATGATGGGCCTGAGCGCCTGGTTCGCCGCCTGGCCCGGCGCGTGGCGACACGTCGCCGCGCCTTCCCCTGCGCTGCTGCTTTTGTATTACGGCGCCGTCCTTGCGGTCGCCGCAGGCTGGCCTTTGAAGGAACGCCACCGGCGCACCATCGGCGCTGGATTGGCGCTCGCCGCCGCCGTCTGGCTGGCGCAGGCCTGGGCGGCCGGGGCCACGGCCCGGCTGTGTATCCTGCCGTTGCACGGAGGCAGCGCGCTGCTCTACGAACCGGGAGGGGCCGACGGCGGCAGACCGTTGTTAATCGACTGCGGCAATGACCCGTCGGTCGAGCACATCACCAGCCCGTTCCTCGCGGCCCGTGGTTTTCACGCGTTGCCGGAAGTGATCCTGACGCACGGCGACGCCGCGCATGTGGCCGGTCTGTCGCGACTCGCCCACGAGTTTCGGCCCGGGACGCTCGGAATCAGCGCGGTGGAATTTCGCTCCCCGGCATACCACCGCGTCGTCGCCGACTGGCAGGCGGCCGGGCACGCCATTTGCACGCTCGGCACCAACGAGTTTCGCCCGGGCTGGCGCGTGCTCCATCCCCATCCCACCGACGGCTTCGCCCTCGCCGACGACGGCGCGCTGGTGCTGGAGGCGGACATTGGCGGCATCCGGGTGTTGTCATTGTCCGACCTGGGACGAACCGGCCAGAACACACTCCTGCATCGTCACCCTGACCTGAAGGCGGATATCGTGATCGCCGGCCTGCCGGGGGAAGGAGAACCACTCGCGGATGCCCTGATCGAAACACTCGCGCCCCGGTTGATCGTCATCACCGACGCCGAGTATCCGGCGAAGGAACGCGCGTCGGCCCGCCTGCGCGCCAGACTGGAGGCTCATTCCGCGCCGGTGCTCTACACCCGCGAAACCGGAGCCATCACCCTCGAATGGCGCGAGCGCCACTGCGCCGTGCGCACGGCTTCCGGAGTGCGGATCCCTCTTGCCTCGTCACCGTCGCCCGCGCACTCCGTTCCGCTCGCGCAATGACATTCCGCTCAAAGCTGCGCCAGCTTCTCAAAGCCTTCCTCGATGAAGGTGGTGTTTTGAATCCGCGCCAGCCGCGCGTAGAGCCCCTCGCGTGCCAGCAACTCCTCGTGCGTACCGGCTTCGATGATCTGGCCCTGCCGGAGGACGAGAATCTGGTCCGCGTTGCGGATGGTGCTCAAGCGGTGGGCGATGACAAAACTGGTGCGGTTGGCCATGAGGCGCGCCAGCGCCTCCTGGATGAGCCGTTCGGTGGCGGTGTCCACACTGGCCGTGGCCTCGTCGAGGATCAACAGCGGCGCATCCTTGAGCAGTGCCCGCGCGATGCTCACGCGCTGCTTTTCGCCCACGCTCAACTTCACCCCGCGCTCGCCCACCCGGGTGTCATAGCCCTCGGGCAGCCGGCTGATGAACTCGTGGCAGTTGGCCGCCCGCGCGGCCGCGATCAATTCCGCCTCGGTCGCGTCCAGCCGCCCGTAGAGGATGTTCTCCCGGATGGTCCCGTTGAAGAGAAACGGCTCCTGGCTCACCACACTGATCTGGGCGCGCAACGACTCCAGCCGAAGCTGGCTCACGTCGTGGCCGTCGATGGTGATCCGGCCCGCCGTGGGCTCGTAGAAGGCGGGCAGGAGGTGGACGAGCGTGGACTTGCCCGCGCCCGTCGGTCCCACCAGAGCCACCATCTGCCCCGGGCGCGCGTGCAAGCTCACGCCCCGCAGCACGGGCCGCTCTGCGCCGTAGCTGAAATCGACGCGGTCGTAGATCACCTCGCCGCGCACGCGACCGGGCAGGGCCAGCCGCCGCCGGGTATTCGCCGTCTCCATCTCGGCGTCGAGGATGTCGAACACCCGTTCGCCCGCGGCCCGGGCCGCTTGCAGCATCTGGTTCAAGCTGTGAAGCCGGCCAATGGGCTCGTAAAACAACGCGAGGAAGAACAGGAAACCGACCAGTTCCCCCAGCTTCATGGTGCCCTCCAGCACCTGCCGGCCCCCGAACCACAGCACCAGCACGCTGCCCAATGCGGTGGTGAAGCTCATGGCCGGCGAGTAGAAAGCCCACGCGCGCATCACCCCCAGCGTGCCCCGGCGCAGGTCGTCCGCCCGCGCGGCGAAGCGCCGATCCTCGTGCTCCTGCCGGCCGTAGGCCTTGATTTGGCGCACGCCCTGGAGGTTGTCCATGAGCAGCGCGTTCATGGCACTGGCCGCGCGGCGTTGTGCCCGGTAACGCCGGTGCGCCGTTAACGTGTACCAGAGCGCACCCCCACTCAGGAAGGGCAATGGCACCAACGCCACCAGCGCCAGCGAAGCGTTGGTGGCGAGCAGAATGGCCAGCACACCCACAATGCCGAGAATCGCCACCGTGCCCTGCTCCGTGCCATCGATCAGGATGCGCTCGACCGAGTTCACGTCCTCGATCACCCGCGTCATCAGATCGCCTGAGGCGCGCTGGTCGAAGTAATTCACCGGCAACCGCTGCAGCCGGTTGTACACCTCGCAACGCATGTCGAAGATGACGTTCTGCTCGAAGACGTTGTTGATGCGGATGCGCAGCGAGTTGAAGGCGTCCCTCAGGAAGAACGCTCCGAGCAAGCCCAGCATCGCCGGGCCGAGCAGATGCGGCTGGTTCCGCCCGATCACCTCGTCGATGACAAACTGCGTCAGCTTCGGAAAGGCAAAAGTGAAGGCCAGCGACAGCACCGCGCAAGCGATCGTGCCCGCCGCCATCCACGGATACGGCCGGAGATAGACCGCGACCCGGCGGACGATTTCCCAGGTGGACCGGGCCTTCGCATTGAGAGTCGGATCAACCGAGCCCGAAAGATGCGCGTGCCGGGACATGGGATGAACGGCGAAGGATCAGTTCGCGGAACGGCCGGCCCCGCCGGGCGGCGGGACGGAAGAAACAGGAAGACCAAGGCCTGCCGTCCAGGCCATGTGCGCCGGTGTCAATCGCATGGCGCGACGATACCGGGCTGCTGGCGGCGCTGTCAAAAGGCTTGCCGCAGCCGGATGCGCTCGGACCTGGCGATCAGGAGCGCCCAGTTCCAAATCGGCGTGGGGACGGGCCGCGCGTTCCAACCGCCGAATCGGGTTTCGGCGCTCCCGCCGCGTCCGAGTCCGGCGTTTCCAACTCTCGCGCGAGGCGGCGGACCTCCGCGCGCTCCAACACCTCGCGCACACTCGCGCGCAGCCGTGGCAGGTTCACCGGCTTGGTGTGAAACTCCTCGGCCCCCGCAGCCAAACCGTGACAGCGGGCGATCTGCCCCGCGACGGCCGTGAGGATGATGACGGGAATGCCCGCGGTGGAAGCCTGGCAACGGAGGATTTCGCACACCGACAGGCCATCCAGATCGGGGAGCACGAGGTCGAGCAGGATGAGATCCGGCAGAAACCGACGCGCCTGATCCAAAGCCTCCTTGCCCGCGCGCGCCGTGATCACCTCAAAGCCCGCCTCCCGCAGGTTCACACTGAGCAGCTCGAGCATGTCCGGCTCGTCATCCACGATCAAAATTTGTTCGGGCATGCCGGGGTGGATAACAGGGCCGGCCCCGGTCCGACAACGGCGGCGGAGTGAAACCGGGGTTACAAACGCGCGTCCGCCAACAGAGCGTCGCCACTCAGGGCCTGCCGACGCGGTAGAAGAGCGCCGGGCCGTTGGAGGGCACGTGCACCGCCCGCACCCGGCCATCTGGTCCGGCCACGTTCGTCGAGAAGGGAATCCAGACGCCGTTGGTCCGCATGGAGGCGGATTGGAAGACATAGGTGTGTCCCGGCACACCAAGCGCCTCGAGCGCCAAGCCGCCGCCCACCGCGGCCGCGCCGAGCATGACCGGCGCCCCCGTGAAATCCGCGTTCGTGACCGCGGGCGGCAAGACGTTGGTGATGACCAGCGGCGTGTAAGCCAGACCATTGGTGGGAGCGTGCACGACGTACTGGCCGGCTTCGAGGGCGGAGAAGACATAGGCGCCGTTGGCATCCGTGCTCGCGCCGATCGTCAGGCTCGCGTTCGACAAGGTCACAAACACACCGGGAACCGGGTTCGTGCCTTCGGTGACGCGGCCGCTCAGGGAGTAGATGCGAACGAAATCGAGGTTGGTCGTGGCGGTGTTCAGCATCACCGAGTGGCTGGCCGGAGAGAAATTGGTGGCCCCGGACACCAGCACGACCACGTAATCGCCCGCCTGGAGCGTGGTGAAGAGATAACGGCCGTTCACATCGGTGGTGACGGTGGCGCTGGTGGTGGCGTTGGTGGCCTGCACGCTCACGCCACTGATGCCGTTGGCGCCGTCGCGCACGCGGCCGCCAAGATGATGCACGCGCACGAACTCATCGAGCTCCAGGAAAAAGCCCG
>DATLZF010000835.1:0-3591 GCA_035574135.1 Candidatus Methylomirabilota bacterium | reverse complement strand
GTCGGCGAGTTGCTGCCGGCGTGTTTCGGCGAGGATTTCCGCCAAGGTGGTGGCGGTGCCGCTGGGCGCGTCCTTTTTCAGGCGATGATGCATTTCGACCACTTCGAGGTCGTAGCCGGGACCGAGAATCTCTGCGGCCCTGCGCGTGAGCCAGAAGAGCGTGTTTACTCCGGTCGAAAAGTTGGAGGCCCAGACCATGGGAATCTGGGCGGCGAGGTTGGTGATGGTCTTCTTCTCCACTTCGTTGTGCCCGGTGGTGCCGATCACGATGGCCTTCTTGTGGAGGGCGCAGAGGGCGCTAATGGGCGCAGTGCAGGCGTGGAAGCTGAAGTCGATGACGACGTCGCACGAGGGCAGCAGCGGGCGGATGTCATCGCCCTGGTCCACTTGGCCGACGACTTCGATCCCGGGGTGACGGGGTGCGCACAGGGCAAGCGCGTGGCCCATGCGCCCTTTGGAGCCGTGGATGATGATCTTGGTCATGGGGTGATGAGGAAGCGGCGAAAGCCGGAAACAGTCGGCAGGTTGGGTCAGCGTTTGAGAACTCCGCAGGTCCGCAGGGTTTCCCGCAGAAGTTCGCGATTCCTGGCACTGATGGGCACCAGTGGCAGACGACACTCTTCTTCGATCATCCCCATCATTGCCAGCGCCGCTTTGACGGGCGTGGGATTCGTTTCGACAAACAAGTCCTTGAACAAAGGGTAGTAGCGTTCGTGCAGCCTGCGGGCCAGAACGGGGTTGCCCCCGGCAAACGCGTCCACCATGCGAGAGACTTCGCGCGGGATAAGATTCGAGGCCACACTGATGACGCCCTGCGCCCCGACCGACATGAAGGGCAGGGTCAGGGAATCGTCGCCGCTGAGGATGACAAACCTGGGACCGAGAGCCGCTCGCAATTGGCTGACGCGGTCGGCGTTGCCGCCGGCCTCTTTGATGCCGATGATGTTGCGGCAGGCTGAGGCCAGGCGGCGCACCGTCTCGACGGCGATCTCGATGCCGCAGCGGCCGGGAATGCTGTAGAGCACCAGCGGCAGCTTTGTCTCGGCGGCAATGGCTTTGAAGTGTTGAAAGAGTCCTTCCTGGCTGGGCTTGTTGTAGTACGGCGCGACCTGAAGCGAACCGTCGGCCCCGACCTCCTCGGCCGCCTTGGTGAGGTAGATGGCTTCGCTGGTCGAATTGCCCCCCGTCCCGGCCAGCACCTTGATGCGTCCTCGGGCCGTTTCCACGGCGAGTTCGATCACTTCAATGTGTTCCTCGTAGTCCAGCGTGGGCGATTCGCCTGTCGTTCCGACGGGCACGATGCCATCCACGCCGCCGCGGACTTGCGCCTCGATGATCCGTTTGAGCGCGGGGCGGTCGATCTGTCCATTCTTGAACGGGGTGACGATGGCCGTGTAGGTGCCGGTGAACATGGGTTGCTCGAGATTGAGTTGAAGCGGGTGGGCGATCCTTCGCAGGACACAAGGAGGGTTAAATTTCGACGCGCCCCTCGAAAACAAACTCCGCCGGACCGTTCAGGCGCACATCCGCAAAGTGATCTCCGTCAGCGTGAAAGGCGACCACCAGCGTGTCGCCTCCCTGCACTTGGACCCGGATGGGCGACCCAAACCCGTGCAGCCGCGCGGCGACGAGGGCCGCCGCGGTTACGCCCGTGCCGCAGGCCAGCGTTTCGCCCTCGACCCCCCGCTCGTAGGTCCGGACGCGGATCGAGCCGGTTCCCAGCACTTGCACGAAATTCACGTTCGTGCCCTTGGGCTTGAAATGTTCGTGGTGGCGCAGTTCGGCGCCGAGTTGCTGCACCATGGCGCGGTCGGCGTCCGGCACAAAGACCACGGCGTGCGGTACGCCGGTGTTGAGTGAATGAACGGTCAGCGGTCCGACGGATGTCTTGAGAATTTGGCCCAAGCGCAGGTCATGCGGGGCGGTGAGGCCGACGGTGACCCGGTCGCCGTCGAAAGCAGCAGTGATGACCCCGGCCCCCGTCTCGAAAGTAGTTTGACTCTTCGCGCCGGCGACCTTCTGGATGAACCGTGCGAAACACCGGGCGCCGTTGCCGCACATCTCGGCGGAACTGCCGTCGCTGTTGAAGAAAGTCCACGACCAGTCGGCCCGCCCTGTCCGGCTGGGCTCGAGCAGGAACAAGCCGTCAGCCCCGATACCGCGTTGGCGGTGGCAGAGGCGTTCCACTTGAGCCGGCGTCAGCGCAATATTCCTTTCCCGATTGTCAATGAGAATGAAGTCATTGCCCGCGCCGTTCATCTTGGCGAATTCCAAAATCATGGCGTGCGAACCTAGCAAAACCGGCCGATGTGCAAAGGCAAAATTCGGAACGGCGCCATGCCAGGTGTCGAGTGGGATCGATCCGCCATCCGCCTCACCACTCGCCGCCCCGCGGAAACCGTTCCTGTGCGATCCGCCGGAAAGCGGCCGAGGCCTCGTCGATGGTTGCCAGCAGTTCCCCGGTCGTGCACCCCGCCGTATTGCGGGCGGCCGCGATGATGGTCCGACACTCGTTGGCATCCATGAAACGGGCCGCCTCCAGGAGACCGGCGGCGTCCTCTGCCGGGATGGCCAGGAACCCGTGCTTGTCGGCGTGGATCAACTGGCCGGGTTCAATGCGCTGGCCGAAGACTTCGACCGCGCAATTCCAGCGCACCGGACAGACGTGGGCGTGCCCGACGCAAAGCCGGCGCGCCAGCGCTTTGAACCCGGCATTGGTCATCTCATCAAGATCACGAATGGCGCCGTCGGTGATGGTGCCGACGCAGCCGAGGGCGCGATGGACGTTGCCGTTAACCTCACCCCAGAACGAGCCGACGACGCGAGGTTTGTCGAGGTCCTGCACGACCACGATTTTGGGACCTGGCATTTCGGCGACGTAGCGCCGGTAATCGCTCCAAGCCGTCGGTCGGTCACCCGCGTGGCGCGGATTCGACGGCTCGATCACGAGGGTGACGGCGTAGCCAATCATCGGTCCCATCTGGGGCATGAAATCGCGTGTCTCCTCGAGGTTGATAGCGTCGCGAGTGCGATCGCGCCGGGTGATTAGCTCCCAGCCGTTGTAAAGGGTGGGCGTGTTGAACCGTTTCAACTGCAACAGGTCGCCGTGAGACAATGGTGTGATGGCCTGGCTCATGGGGGCAGTGTGCCTGAGGCCGGCTCGCAACGCGCGTTCAAAATGCGGTTCAGGAAGGTCTTCTTTCCTGGCGATCGCGATGTGAATTCACGCCTCCCAAGAGCCCGCCCGACGACATCAACAGTCGCGCGTCCCTGCAAGTGCTGTCAGCGTCCCCTTCGGCACCCGCATCCGTCCCTGCGCGCGGACCGTGGCATCACTTGATTTGAAAAGGGCGGCGAGCCTGCCTCGGAACGGCGCGGCCACATTGCGGGAGACCGAAGCCGTTCCTCGAGAATCGGGCTGGGCGACTCATGCGGGTCTCGGTCAAAATTGTCATTTTGATGACAGGACTGTGACTTTAGGGAAAGCTGGGTAGATCGTGACCCCGGTGGTGGGGGGAAGGCAAGTAGAGGTGGTGGCGTTTGGAGAGGTTGAGGGGACGCCAGTTCAACACCGCCCCGGCCAGGGCCGGG
>DATLZF010000834.1:0-3690 GCA_035574135.1 Candidatus Methylomirabilota bacterium | reverse complement strand
GTGGCTCAAGTCGGCTGTGGTTTGAAGTTGAACGGCGAAGTTGTTTCGCGTGGCCGTCTCCACCTGGAGCGAAGATTCGCCACCGGGCGGCACGCGGAGTTGCTGCGCGACGGAGAACAGGTTCGTCGTGAAGACATTGTTGAGCGGGTCCAGCTCCGGCGCGCGATGGTCGGGATTGACGATCAGGCTGACACTAGCGCCGTCGGGAATCCGCAGGCGCGCCCCCCGGGGCTTGAAGGTGCCGCTGCAGTAACAGTGTTCGCCGCGAGTGGCGCAACGGCCGGGGTGAAGCTGCCCTTGGATGCGCACCTGGCAACCGCCGGGCGGCGTGACGCAACCGGGCTGGAGACATCGCGCACCCGCCACTTCGATCCAATGTGTGCTGCCCGTGTAAGCGACCAGGCCATTGACGAGAATTTCGTACGTCACCGGCACGCGCGCCGTCACATCTTCAGCGAGCCAGAACTCCACGATGGGATCGACCTGGTAAACGCTTGCTTCGCGCTTCTGGAATTCAAGTCCAGCGGCGCGCAATTCGACTCGATCCATCGGGCAGATGCTCGGTTCCTGGCAGGGCTCCTCGAAGAGGTCGCAATCGTCGCAGTCATCGCCCACGCCATCGCCGTCCGCGTCTTCTTGCCAGGGATTGGGCGTTTGCCGGCAGTTGTCCACGTCGTCACACCAGTTGTCGCCGTCGGCGTCGGGGAAATCGTTCGTGCAGGAGCTTGGCTTCACTGGCTCCCAGCAGAAACGCACGTTCGAGCCTTCACCGCAAATCGCGCGAGTGTGGATCAGACCCACGCTGCAATTGGTGCCGCCGCAGAAGTAGCGGCCATCGCCCACAGCGATGCCGGCGCGGCTGCCCACCGGACGCGGCGGGGTCGCCGGATCGCCGTCGTGATCCACCGTGGCGCCAGGTGGGAATTCCAGCCCCGGCGTGACTCCGGACGACAGCCACGCGAATAGCGCGCTGAAATCAAACGGCGGCGGAATCAGTCGCTCGGATCGGCCGGGAAGGCTGAATACGAGTTCAATCGGCAGCAGGAACTCGCCCCGGCCGCGGCCCCCTTGCCCGCAAGGATCGAGATTGAACACGGCCGTGCCGGTCGCGTTCGACGGCGCGAGCCGCACGTCCAGCGTCCAATGCTGAGTCGAACCATCGCGCTGAAGCACCGAAATGGGCGCAGCGCTGCGGTAGTGCAACGCTTCGACGCTGACGCTCCCCTGCACCCGGCGCGCGACGGGATCGAACGCCGGATCATCCAGCCGCAGCAACGTGTCCGCACCGGCCAGGATTCCCGCCGGTTCGCTGGCCAGGGACAAACCGACAATTTCAATCGGCACATCCGGCACGCTTGTCCCCGAACCGAAGAACCCGGCCGGCACCACCCCGTTCAAATCGAGCGCGGCTTTGCGCAACCGCAGCGGCACGATGCCGCTTGCGAGGATTGTCGGCGCGTCGTTGTCTCGGATCGTTGCGGTGCCGTCGGTTCTCTCCAAAAGCACTCCATATCCGCGGACCAGCGTGACAAAGAAGGTTTCGTCGCCTTCGATCTCAAGGTCGTCCACTACCGGCACCTGGACCGACAACTGTGCCACTTCGGCAGGGAAGATGATTACCCCCGACCGCGGTTCATAGTCGTTGCCGCTGGTGGCGGTGCCGGACCGAGTCAGATATGCCGCCGCCACTGCGCCAAACGTCTCGCCGATTCGATTGACGGTGAAAATAGCCGTCCCCTCGTCTTCTCGAACGACCACGTCGCCGATGGATAGTGTTTGGTTTTCGTCGGGCGGCGGCGAGTCATCGTCAATGATCTCGCCGATGGCGCGTTGATCCTCCACCAGCGCGACTTCCGGCGCATAGATGAACACGGAGAAGAATTCGTTCCCCTCGGCGATGGTGTCGCCGATGACGGCAATCGAGATTTGCCCCTGCGTTGCCCCGGGCGGCAGCGTGAGCGTCGCGACCGCCGGCGCTGAAATATAATCTTCGCCCGCGATGGCTGAACTGTCCTCGGTCCAATAACGCACTTCCACCGGCACGCTGCTGGTGCGGGTCATGGTCACGGGAAAGACCAGGACGCCGCCCCCTTCGTTGCCTTCAATCGTGTAGGCGTCACCGATGGAGAGGCGAGGCCGCTGGGGCTCGACCGCGATGGTGCCGCGGGTCGGCTCTATTTTGGGCGTGCGAATCAACGGCGTCACGGAGGGGCGCAAGTCCGCCACCAGCGGCCAGGCCTCGCTCGGTTCGCGATCCACGAAGTGAAGCTCCGTTACCACAAACGTGTCGCCAAAGACAGTCACGGCGAGCGCGAGAGTGTGCGAGCCTGCCGCGCTCAACAGACCTCCGTCTGGATTCACTGCCGTGATCTCGCGCACGGCCATCGAGGGCCGCGTCACACTTTGTGTGGCGATGATCGTGCCGATCGCCGGGTGAAAACCCTCCAGGGCCAGTCCTTGGAATTGCTGAAAATAACGGCGGCCCACGACGAACGGCTCATCTTCTGGATTGAAGATCGTGGTCGTTGGCGCGGCTCCGGCGCGCGAGCCGAGGACCATACTGAAGTTGGTTGGCCCGCTGCCCAGCTCCACCGCCAGGTCCAGGTGCAGCACGATTTCCTGGTCGGGCGGCAGGCCGTAGTCGCGAGGTCGCCGTGTGCGCCCGCCGTGCCGCGCGACCCAATCCTCCGTTTCGCCGCGGGTGTAGCCAGTGCTTCGGCCACTCCCGTCCCAGAGTTGAGTGGTGCCGTTGAACGTGCCGCCCATTTTCTCGTCCGAGAGATGCAGGCGTGACCAGAACGGCTTCAACCGGAAGCCGCCGACCATCGGGTCAAGTTCCACCGGCACCGGAAACGCCTCCGAAGCCAGCACCAACGTGCCGCCCGGCACCTCCGGTCCCGACAAATCGCGGCCGGGCCACTCGTTGGTATCGTCGCCCCACATGCCGCTCTCGTTCACGTCCGCCGCGATGTTCAACACCAACGCGGCAGGCGGTCCCGGCCCGCGTGTCACCGGCACGACCCACGAAGCCGTTTCGTCACCGCTGAGAATGGTTCCGTAAGTGACCGAGACGATGTCGCACGGATCGCCGTCGGGGAACACCACCGCCCAGCCTGTACCGATCAGGGCCACGGGCAAGCCGTCGCAATCGTCGTTCGTCGCCGTCAACCAATCGCACTCGGGTTGGAATGGCGCGGCCTCGAACGTCGGCGGCTGGCCGATCCAGCCTTCGGCGGTACCGGCATGAACCGGCGCCGTGCGACCGGGCACGGCGTTGGTGGTGTCGGGCCGCGTTGGGAAACGACCGATGCCACTCATTACGCCGCAAGCGGGCGCGTCGTCCGGGGCGTCGCCGAAGTCGGCAAGCATTGGCCCGATGGGCGGCGTGCTCAAGACCAGGTAAGCTTCGCCATCCAATGCGCGGGCATTGGAGGGCCCGGAAGCGAAGGTAGCGGCCACAACCAGGTCGCCCAGCCCGTTGCCGTCGAGGTCGGCGATCAGCACCGTCCAGCCCGCGCGATCACCAAAGGACGGAAAGACGCCACCGTCGGCGCCATACACGACGCTGTCCGAAGCTTCAGTGGCCAGATTGCGGCTGCCGGGCAAAGCGGTCGGGCTGTAAATCAAATGCGCCTCGCCCGCGTCCGGCCGGCCATTGGCGGGACCATCGGCTTCCCGCGCTCCCACCAG
>DATLZF010000833.1:0-7690 GCA_035574135.1 Candidatus Methylomirabilota bacterium | reverse complement strand
ATGATCTCGACAGGGCGATGGCCACGCCCGACGTGCCGTCGCCGCGAGCGGCCGGGCGGAGCGAAATGCGCTCAAGCTCCGTCGGTGCCCGCCGATGTAGTGGGGCGGAAAGGCTGCCGGCCCGGCCGGCAGCGGCTTTCTCGGCCAGGCCACGGGCCTGGAAGTCGAAGGCGCAATCTCTTCCTCCGCCAACGGGCGGGTGAGCGATTGTGCCTTTTGTTTTTTCCCCCGGGCGCGGGGTCGCGGCGCGAGGCCGCCAGGAAGGGCGCCGGGCAACTTGGGTTGAGGCACCGGCCACGTCCGGCAAACCATGACGACACAACATTTGATCAAAGTCATCAGCGCGGGTTTCGAGCCCGCCACGGCCGTTTTTTGGAGCAGCGTTGCCCTCGCGTCGAGCCCGGCTGGCTCGCCTCGATCGAGACGAAGCCGGCGGATCGCCCCGGCGGCGTGGATCTGCGATTCGTTTGCCCTGCCGCTGGCCTGGTCGGCGACGCCCGACCCGCGTCGGGTGCAAAGCCGCATGAGCCCCAGCCACCGCCGGGTTCAGTACACGCCCTCGACGATGTTTTTCTCCATCGCGCCAAAGGGGCGGACCTCGGCCACGCCATCCCAGGCGTAGGGAGAGCGAGGCTCGCGGCGGATGGCTTCGTCGCGTTCCAGGAAGCGGGGCATGAAAAACTCGCGAGTGAGGGTGGTAAGTTCCACCCGGCCCCACTCGCCGTAGGCGCGCAATTCGTCGGTCCGGTCGGGATTGACGACGCGGAGGACGGCCCGCGGCTGCGGCGCGTAGTAGGTGACGGAGAACTTGTCCTCGGGCCGCAGAGGCACGCTGGCGGCCAGCCCCATGAGGGTGTTGCCGTAGGTGGGATAGAAGCCGATGCGGCCCTCGAGCACTTCCTCGACGATAAACCGGACGTATTGAGGCGCCATGGTGGTGCCGCCGCAGAACACGCCCCGGATGCCGGCCTCCCAGAGGTTGATCTTCTCGGCCAGGGCCTCGAGTAGCTTGGGGGTGGTGAAGAGGCCGCTCACCCGGCGGTGCTTGAGGATCGTGACCGCCTGATCGACCACGTGCTCCATGTAGGCCCGGGCCTGGTCGAACTGCTTGTTGGCGATCACCTTCTTCACCCAGCGCGGGTCGAGGTCGATGAAGTAGCACGAGCTGCCGCGCACGTTGGCGAGGTGCTCGATGGCCAGGCGCAGGCGCCGCGGGCCGGTGGGGCCCATCATCAGCCAGTAGTGGTTGCGGGGAAAGTGCTCGTCGGAAAGCTTTTCGCTGAACTCGGAGTAGTCGATCTTGTAGTCGTCCCAGCCGATGCGTTGCTTGGGCATGCCGGTGGTGCCGCCTGTTTCAAAAATGTTGAAGGGCCGGCCCTGGAACTTCGCGGGGACCCAGACCTCGGGTTGCAGGTCGCGCAGCCATTCGTCTTGGAAGTGGGGGAACTTGTTGATGTCGGCGAAGGACTTGATCTCCTGTCGCGGGTCGAAATTCTTCTTCGCCCACTCGAGCCAGAACGGGCAGCCGGTCTCGGGGGAAAAGTGCCACTGGATGATCTCGCGCAGATGAGCATCGAGGGCGGCCTGCGCGGCTTGGATGGCTTCAGAGGAAACGGAGGGGTTCATGGTCGGCACGGGATTGCAGGTTGAACGGGGAAACCGTGCTACTTCTTCAGCTCCACTTTGGGGACCTCGTCCCGTCCCGCCTTGGCGGCGTCATGGAAGGCGTACAAATGGGTGTTGGACTGCACATAAATGACGCCGTTGGCGACGATGGGCGTGGAATAGACGGGGGCGCCCAGATTCGTTTCGCTGAGAACCTTCTTCTCCTTGGTGGCCGCCAGCACCACGAAGTCGCCGTCCTCGTCGCCGACGTACACCTTGCCGTCCACCACGAAGGTCGAGCCCCACATGTGCGCCTTCATGTCGTGGGTCCAGTAGAGCTTGCCCGTCTCCGCGTCCAGGCAGTGCACGAATCCGGAGAAATCGCCCACGAACAAGAGGCCCGTCTCCGGATCGATGGACACCGTCGAGATGCTGCGGTGGATGCCCTTGTAGGACCAGATGGGGCCGGACTTGGTGAGATCGCCGGTCTTGGTGGCGTCCAGGCAGACGAGGTGGCCGACGCCCTCGCCGTGCTCGGGGTCCTGGCCGGTGGCCACATAAACGCGGTTCTTGTAGAAGACGGGCGTGGCGTTGATCTCGCTGGGCCCTTCGGCGGCCGGATACTTGATCGGCTTGCCATCCTTCACCTTGTATTCCGGAGGATTGCAGTCGAACCACCAAATCTTCTTCAGGAACGCGGCATCCCCTTCCTTGGTCGGTGTGGCGTCGAAAGCGTAGAGCACGCCATCGCCGCCGCCGAAGTACACCTGCTGCTTACCGTTGACCACGCCGGTCGAGGGTGAACTCCACTGCCCGTGAAAGATGCGGGGGCCGATGCCGGCGTCATCCTCTCCCGCCAGTTCGCCGGTCTTCTTGTTCAGTGCAATGAAACTGGGCGAGAGCGGCGAGGGAATGTTCACGTGGGTCCAGTCCTGGCCGTTGGACGTGCACACGTAAACGAGGTCGCCGATGATCAACGGGGAGGAGTTGGATGCATTGTGAGGGAACACGCCGAGCTCGTCCATCATGTCGTACACCCAGATGATGTCGGCGTCCTTGGGGCCGATCTTGGCGGGGGGCTTGCCGGTGTCCTTGACCACGTAGGCAGCCTCATCCTTGAAGGACCCGTCATTGCCGTTGGCCTGTCCGTTGACGTCCAGGCACATGACTTCGCACCGGCTGGTGACGACATAGACGCGATCGCCTTCGACGGTGGGCGAGGCCAGCAGGCCGAGGTTTTCCCAATCGTTGACCTTGCCGGATTTGAGCTTGGGCACGACGAGCTGCCAGAGGAGCTCCCCCGTCTTCTCGTCGAAACACATCAGGATGCTGCGGTCGCCCTGGTGTTGGGGGTCGCGGGGATGGTCGTTGTTGGTGCCGACAAAGACCTTGCCGCCGGCCACTGTGACATTGCCGTAGGCCTGCGAACCGAGCTTGGCCACCCACTTCACGTTCTTCGTCGTGCTCAGGTCCACCTCTTCGGTGCCCGGCTTGAGCTTGCCGGGGTTGAACTCTGCCGGCAGGCCCTTGGCCGGCGAATACATGTTGCGCCCCGGATCGTTGCCGCCCCACTGGGGCCAGTCCTTGGCACAAAGGGTCGTGGCGCCCACGAGCAGGGCCGGGGTGAGTTGGAGGAAAATCTTCATGGTGTGAATCGTTGTGGTTGAAGTGGCACTGGCAAATCGGTCCGGTCAGTTTGGCGTCACCTGCACGTTGTCGATGTAAACGCGCATCTCCTGCGGCGAGAAGCCGAACAGCCCCGGCGAACCGCTGCGGTGCGCCGTCGCGTGTGGCACCTCGACGGTCCAGGCCTCCGGCTCGGCCTCGTCCCGCTTCCACACTTTCACGCGCACGACTCCGTCGCCGGCGGGGGCCACGTCCACGCGCGACTTGATGCGATACCAAACGTTGGGCGACCATTTGAAGGGCGTGGTGACCTTGAGCCGTTCCTGGTTGGAGTTGACTTCCAATTCCTGCGAGTTGCCCTTCAGGATGGCGACGTAGCGATGGTTGATCACGCCCACCTCGGACATCTTGCGACGGTTGCCCTCGCTCATCACGTCCGCCTGGATGGTGTAGTTCTTCATGTCCGGGTCCCCGATGAAAACGGTGCCACGCTGGAAGAGTTTGTTGTCGATCGTCTTGGTCAGCGCCTTGGTGCCGTCCTTTTCGCGTACCTCGAAGCGGAACCGCGCCCCGATCCACGGCAGGGGGGGATAGGCGAAAGCGGTCGGCGGCTCGGCCGTGTTTGTCGTCGTGTTGCTCAAGTCGAAGGATTCGAAATCCTCCCGGATGGGCAACGCCGGCAGCACCCGGCCGCGAATGTACCCGCGCAGGTCCCCCAGCCGGGCCTCGAAGGCCCCGGCGGAAGGCACCGGTCGCGGGTCGGCCACGATCCGCCCCTGCGCGTCGAACTTCGCCTGCATCATCGCCCGCACCAGCGCGGTTGGCGGCACGTAGGTCGCCCACTGCAATCGGCTCACGTCCTTGACCGGCTCGACAACGAATCCCTTCTCATCCAGCACGCGTGCCCGGAACGAGGCGCTCTCGCCGGGATGCAGCAGCACCTCGGAGGGAATGATCTGCAACTGCCGGCCGGGTCCCGGTGTGGGCCACTGCTCCGGCTCGGGATCGGGAGCGCGGCCCGGGCTGTCACCCTTTCTGCCGAAGCAATAAAGTTTCCTGGTCGTCTGGACGTAAATCTTCCCGTTGTAAATCGTCGGCGAGCCGAAGCAGCGGCCGTCGAGCTCGAGGTGGGTCAGGATTTCGCCGCTCTTGTCCCCGGGTTTGATGATGTAGAAGGCGCCTTTCGTGCCGGCCTCGGTCCCTTCGCCGCCGTCCTTGCCGGCCGGGTCGTCCAGGATGGGCACGAACAACTTGCCATCGGCGTAGAGCGGGCAGGCGTTGCGTTGCTCGATGCCCAGCTTGAGCTTCCACAGCACCGCGCCATTGTTTACGTCAATGGCGCACAAATCGCCCTTCTCCGCCACCACATACATGCGATCGCCCACCAGAATTGGCGAGCTGGTCGATGTGGAAACGTCCGCCTTCCACAGCTCGACCTCGGATTGCGCCACCACCACCGCCCCGGTGGAAAACATCACCGGCTTCACCTTCGGAATCCGGATGGCCACCGTCTCGCCCGGCTCGTAGGGCGTGCCGAAGATGGAAATGATCTTGTCGTTGTTGTGCACCAGCACGGAGGCGTTGATGCCGGCCCGGAAGAGCGGCACGCGCCAGATCGGATCGCCCGTGCGTGCGTTCAGACACACCACGCTGCCGTCGCCCGCCGCGGCGTACAGGACCCGGCAGCCTTCGAGCCATCCCAGATAAGGCTGTGAAAACGAATTGTCCTTTGGCTGCCCGCCCGGGTTCGAGGCCCAGACCAGTTCGCCGGTCCGCTTGTCGAAGGCATAGAAACGGTCGCCCGGCGAGCCCTGGTTGCCCCAGTTGGCGGTGATGCCGCGTGTGATGACCAGGTCGCCGTCGATCACCGGCGAGGCCGTGCGGCTGTTCGGAAAGGTCATCCGCCCCCACTTTTCCATCATGGAATGCGACCACACCGGCGTGCCGTCCGGGGTGAAGGACGCCAGCAGCCCCTGCGTGCCCTGCATGAACACATGGCCCGTCTCGCCGTCCACCGTCGCGCTCGAAGTTGAATAGCGCAGATAGATGGTGTCGCTCAGGAAATCGTTGTACTTCCGCTGCCAGAGCAGTTTTCCCGTCTCGGCGTCGAAACAACTCACCCCCTCCTGCAGATCCGGCCCTTCGCCCTGGTAGCCCATGATGTAGAGCCGCCCGTTGGCGATGACCGCGGTGGATTGGCCCGGGAAATCCGCCGTCCAGAGCACATCCGCCAGGGTCAGTTTGTCCGGCAGATTCTTCTCCAGCGAGGTTCCGTTCTGGTGCGGTCCACGCCAGCTCAACCACCCCCGAACAGGGGCGGCGGAGGAAGCGGCGCCGAAGGCGCACTGGCCGACGAGCACGAGTCCCGCGACCCGGCGGAACATTGAGATGAGGCGTTGCATGAGATTGATCTGATCGATTCCCGTTGATCCGCGACCGGGCCGGCGACCTTCGCCGGGCCGACTCCGGCTGTCTGTTCGGTGCCGCAATAATACCTATACGTAATAATTGCAAGCCCCATTCAAACGCGGGCGCAGAACGCCTCGTGAAAAATGGCCGGAGATCACGGGCGAACAGAGTGACCCTCGGTCAGGCCCGATCGCCGGGGCGGGCCCGGTGGGGTGTACCGACCGAACTGCGTCGGCCTTGCGGGACGGGCCCGGAATGCCATTGCCTTTCGCGCCGGCTCCTTGCAGCGTGACGCCCATGTTCACCGCAACATGGTTCGTGTGCCTTGGGCTGGTTTCAGCGTTGTCCCTTTCCGTCGCGCGCGCGGCGGACGAGCCGGCCAGAAAAGACGAAAAAGCCGCCGAGGGTTCGAAGGAAGCCAAAGCCAAGGGCAAGGACGACGAAAAGCCGGTCGAAACGAAGCACAAGGTGATGATTGGCGGCAGGGAAATCCCCTATACGGCCCGCGCCGGCACGATCCAGCTCCGCGACGCCGAGGACAAGCCCACCGCCTCGATCTTTTACATCGCCTACACGCGCGATGACGATACCAACGCCGCCACCCGCCCGCTGACCTTCTCCTTCAACGGCGGGCCCGGCTCCTCCTCGGTCTGGCTGCATCTGGGGCTGTTGGGGCCACGCCGCGTCGTGCTGGAGGAGGATGGCCGCCCCTTGCCGCCGCCCTACCGGCTCACGGACAACGAATACTCCCTGCTGGACGAAACGGACCTGGTGTTCATCGATCCGGTGAGCACCGGCTACAGCCGCGCGGCCAAGCCGGCGGAGGCGAGCAAGTTTCACGGCGTGCGCGAGGACGTGGCTTCCGTGGGCGAGTTCATTCGCCTCTACGTCACCCGGCACCTGCGCTGGGCGTCGCCCAAGTTTATCATTGGCGAAAGCTACGGCACCACGCGGGCGGCGGCCTTGTCGGGCGAACTGGCGGGCCGGCATCGCATGAACGTCAACGGCATCATGCTCGTGTCCACCGTGCTCAACTTCCAGACCATCCGTTTCGATCAGGGCAACGACCTGCCCTACGTCCTCTTCCTCCCGAGCTACACCGCCACGGCTTGGTATCACAAGAAGCTACCGGCTGATTTGCAAGCGCTGAAGCTGGAGGAGGTTCTGGCTCAAGCCGAGGCCTTTGCTGCCGGGCCATACAACACGGCGCTGCTCAAGGGCTCGGCTCTGACACCGGAGGAACGAAAGACACTCGTGCGCGAGACGGCGCGCTTCACCGGCCTGAGTGAGACCTACGTCGAGCGGTCGAACCTCCGCGTGCCCCTGCACCGTTTCGCCCGCGAACTGCTGGCGGACGAGAACCGCGTCGTGGGCCGCTTCGACAGCCGCTACACCGGCGCCATCCGCGACCGCGTGAACGATTCCATGGAATACGACCCGAGCGGCGAGGCGATCTTCAGCGTGTTCGCCTCGACCTTCAACGACTACGTGCGGCGCGAGCTGAAGTACGAGAGCGATCTGGCCTACGAGATTCTCGCCGGGCTGGGCTGGAACTGGGGCGGCAACAACCAGTACCTGAACGTGGCCGAGACCCTGGCCGACAGCCTTACGCGCAATCCATTCCTCCAGGTCCACGTCTCGGAGGGCTACTACGACCTGGCCACACCCTACTTCGCCTCGCGCTACACCTTCCATCACCTCGGCCTGGATCCCGCCCTGATGACGAACATCACCATGGACGCCTACACGGCCGGTCACATGATGTACGTGAACCTGCCGGACCTCAAAAAGCAGAAGGCCGACCTCGCGAAGTTCCTGCGCGGAGCCACCGGGAGGTAGCCGAAGCGGGGCGGGGCCCGCTTGATGGCTGAGTTGGACAGCGCAGCGGCAGCCGGCTCGGCCGTGGCACCACGCCGACCGCCCGTCTGAACGTGCTCCACCGGGACTCACTGCTTGCGCGGAGCGCGGCGGTTTTGCGACGCTGCGACGGCTTGGCGTTACTTGCCTGCCTTGGCACCATGAATGTCGGCGCATCGAAACTTCCCGGATA
>DATLZF010000832.1:0-2590 GCA_035574135.1 Candidatus Methylomirabilota bacterium | reverse complement strand
CATCCGGGATAGGGTGCGCGCATGACACGATTGGGGTTCCATGGCTCGATGGGGGTGCTTGCTGCGGCGTGCGTCTGTCTGGGAACAGCGGTCGTGGGCGGCGCCGACTCCGGCCCGGCTCGCGAGAGCCGCGCGGCCGTGCGCTTCAAGATCCCTCGTGCGGTGGTGCCGGGTTTTCCGGCACCTCGGCAGGATCCCGCGCACGTTGCCCTGGGAGAACGGTTATTCCTCGAAACGCGGTTCGCCCAGTTCTTTTACGAACGGTGTCAGGGCGACGTAAACACCAACCTGCCGGCGGGTGATCCGGTGATGGATGCCACCGTCACGACGGATCGCACGTTGCCCGGGTCGTTTGCCGGATTCGCGATGAACTGCCGCGCGTGCCATCTGGTCAACGAGCAGGCCGCCGCCGGCCGTGGCAACCGGACCTACGCCGACTACGCCGCGCGCTCGCCGGTGCCGCGACGGGAGGATGGCCGAACCCTGACGCCGCGCAATGCACCGCCGCTGGTCAACGCCTCCGTCCCGCGCGAGGGGGGATTCTTCCTCCACTTCGACGGTGAGTTTCCCAGCAACGAGAGCCTGGTCAAGGGCACGCTCACGGGGCGCAACTTCGGCTGGTTGCCGGGCGAGGAGGCCACGGCCCGGCGTCACATTGCCCGGGTCATCCGCGAGGACGACGGGCGAGGGCCGCTGGCCCGGGACTTCGGCGGATTTTCCTATCGACGGGTGTTCCGGGGCGGCGACCCCGCGCTGGGGGAGGTGGGCGAACAGTTTCATCTCGAGCCGGAGCATCGACTGGACGTGTCGGCCGCGACGGATGAGGAAATCTTCGATGCCGTCGCGCGGCTCATTTCGGCCTACCTGGATTCGCTCTTTTTCTCTCGGGACGAGAATGCGGAATACGACGGTTCACCGTATGACGCCTTTCTGGAAACCAACCTCGTGCCGCGCCGGGTGGAATGGGGCGAGGCCCCGGCCTACTACAACCGCAGCCTCTTGAGCATGGTGGAGAACCTGCGCGAGCCGATCTTTATTCGCCCGGACACCAACCGGTTTCGATTCAAGACGCTGACTCAGGAGTTTCGCTTCGGGCCGCTGGAGCTTCAGGGCATGAAGGTGTTCTTCACTCAAGCTCGTTACGCCACCAACACCCGTCCCGCCTCCACCGGCGGCATCGGCAACTGTGTGGCCTGCCATCTGGCGCCCGATTTTACGGACTTTGGCTTTCACAACACCGGCGTGGCTCAGGAGGAATACGACGCCATCCACGGCGACGGGGCCTTCGCGCAACTGCGCGTGCCCGGTCTGGAGGAGCGTCGGGCCGATCCGGAGGCATGGTTACCCCCAAGCCCGCGCCACCCCCGTGCGCGCGGGCCTTTTCTCGACATCCCCTCGCGAGACCATCCCGGACGGACGGACCTCGGACTGTGGAATGTGTTCGCGAATGAGGACCTTCCCGACATTCAGGCCGCTCTGCGGCGTTTGTTGAACGGGGAACGCAGGCCCAAGCCGGATGCGGAATGGTTGCCGCGTACCGTGGCGCTGTTCAAGACGCCCGGTCTGCGCGGCCTCGCTTTTTCGGATCCCTACCTTCACAACGGGAGCAAACGAACGCTCGAAGAGGTGATCGATTTCTACCGCCGAATGTCGGACCTGGCGCGGGCCGGCCGCCTGCGCAACGGGGCGCCCGAACTGGCGGACATCCATCTGCGGCGCGAGGATGTCGAACCGCTGGTCGCGTTTCTCCGCTCGCTGAACGAGGACTATGAGTAAGACGGCGTCGCGGCTGACAGCCAGCCCATACATGTTGAATCGATGACGCACGGTGCCATTTCCAATCCCGCCGGCGCGGGCGTGTTCCGGTTGGCGGCGGTCGTTCTTGGAGCGGGGCTTTCGACCCGCATGGGCAAGCCCAAATTGCTGCTTCCCTGGCGCGGCCGCACGATTCTCGGGCATCTCCTCCACCAATGGACTGAATTGGGGTCCGGTCAGCTTGCGGTCGTCTGCGCCCCCGCCCCTTGTGCTGTGCAGGAAGAACTGGATCGCCTGGGCGTGCCGGCAACCGAGCGCATTCTCAATCCCGAGCCGGCCCGGGGCATGTTCTCCTCCATCCGTTGTGCCGCCGTGTGGCCCGGGTGGCGGCCGGAGATCTCGCACTGGGCGCTGATTCTGGGTGACCAACCCCATTTGCGGGTCACGACGCTTCAGAAGCTCATCGGCCACGCGCGAGAGCACTCAGAATGCATTTGCCAACCGACCCATTCGGGGCGGCCCCGCCATCCCGTGGTGCTGCCGCACAGGTTTTTCCGCCGTCTGGCGCAGGCGGGAGAAGCGCATCTGAAGGAGTTTCTCGAACGCCACCGCGACGCCGTCAGCCTGTGCCGGGTCGATGACCCCGGCTTGGATCTGGACGTGGACGAACCGGGGGACTACGAACACGCCCTGCGCACCTTCGGTGGACAGGAGGCCGTCCCCTGATCGGGCCGGGGGTTGTGGCCTGCGAGGCGCACGGGTGGGGCATGGCTGTTCGGCCCCCGTGGTGTTACGACGGCTCCGCGCAGTGATCCGGGCCGAAGGTCAGCCGGCG
>DATLZF010000831.1:0-6284 GCA_035574135.1 Candidatus Methylomirabilota bacterium | reverse complement strand
GGATCCGTGGGATCCGGATTTGATCCGTTACATCAACCTCCGTCTGGCCCTGCTGGGTTGTCCGGTCTGTGAATCCGTTGCGGGCGCGGCGCTGCCCGACATCGCGGCGCCGTTGCTGGCCATTTACCGCGAGCGTTCGCGGCTGCTGGCCAACTACCTTTGTCCTGCAGACTGGCGGATTCAAAACTTCCTCGACGAGTATCTGTACGACACGGGCCTGAGCGTCGAGCTGCCGCGGCAGACTTTGGTGCTCGACCAACCGGGGCTGGCGCGCACGTTGTCCCTGCCGCCGGGGCGGGACGAGTTCGCCTCGGCGATTCTCAAGTCCTATCGCGTGCGCCAAGGGGTGCTCCACAATCCGGTGAGCGACCGGCGCACCACGCAGGGCGTCTTTCACGTGGCCGAGGGGGGCCTGCCGGTGCCGGACGACAAACGGGCGGTGCCCCGGGCCGTTTATGCCCGGCTGCTGCAACTGGCGTTCCGTCCGCCGGTGGAGCTCTTGCGGCTGCCCTTCACCGCGGGCCAGGCGAACGAGGCGGCGTGCTTCGTCTCCTTGCTGTTGCGGCCGCTGGTGTGCCCGGCCGTGCCGGGGTTCACGGAGGAGAAGTCAATGGAGATCCGCTTCTTTGCGCCGGGCAACCTGGTGAGCAATCTGGACTTCGTGGAAAGCATCTTCGGCAACGGAGGCGATCCGCGGCTGCCGGAGAACGACGCCGGACTGGACGTGGCCCATTGGACCGGACACACCGGCTGCGTCGTGCTGGCGCCGCATCTGACCACCGTCACCAAGCGGGCGGCCGGCCTGCCGCACTGGGACCAGGCCACGGAGCGCCAGCGGCGCGACGGCATGTGTTGGAAGACGGAGGACGAGCTCTACAACGATGGCGCCGCCTTCAAGCTCACCGCGCGGGACACGCGGGGCGTGATGGTCACGATCATCGCCGACAACTACTACGGCTACTGCAAGAAGGAGGTGAAGACGCAGATCAGTTACTCGGCCAATCTCTTCGGCCTGTGTGAGGAGGAACACGCCGGCGGCGCGCTCGTCTATCCGAGCTATGATCTTGCTCTCGAGTTCAGCGGCGAGCAGCACGTGCAGCATCGCGGGCATTCCTTCGAGGAGGCCCTGCGGTTGTGCGGCGCGGTCATGGAGCTCCAACCCGAGGGCCATGCGATTGATCGGAACTATCCCGACATTGTGTACGTGCCCGAGTTCGCCACCTTCGATCTGCGCGCGCAGCGCATCGAGTGGACTCAGGACGGCGCGCCGCGCCGCATCAAGCTGCTGGCGGACAAAATCTATGTCCGGCCTTCGGGCTACATGGTGCGCATGGAGAAACCGGCACCGCACCGGCCGTGGCGTCTGGTGGGAACGCGGCCCGAGCCCACGCTCTGTCACAAGCCCTGCACTGTTTCGGGCGGCGGCAAGTCGGAGATTTCCAAGTCTCTTGCGGACGCCATCCTCACCGGCCCCGTGTTCGTGGCCAACTTCAAGAAGGACTTCGACCAGATCGCCCGGATGCTGCGCCGGGATTACTCGAAGCGGTTCAAGGATCCGGCCCTGCACGGGTCCGATCAGCGGCCCATCCTCAGCCGGGAGCGATCCGTTGGCTCGGTGATCAAGCTGCTGACGCCGTCGGCGGACGAGTATTCCCCGGAGTACAACGAGTGGCTGAACTCCATTCCGCAGTACCTCAAGGAGCTGCTGTTCGTGGTCAAGCGCTTTTACAAGCCGGAATGGGGCGAGCGGTGGCGGGAGCATTTCAGCGTGGACGTCATCAACGGCCTGCCCGGCAACGAACTCAAGTGCGACGACCAGAAGCTCGTCACCACCTCGCTGCGGGTGGGCTATGACGCGGACGGCTCGTGGCGTGTCTTCGGGTTGCGCAAGGATTTTCATCCGGCGGTGAAAATTCAGGTGGAGGATGACATTACCGCCTCGGTGGTGGTGCCGGCGGAGCGGGTGAAGAACCGGGCCGAGGGCGAAGCGCCGCCGGCCTTAAAGTTCGTGCAGAACTGCGAGGCACGGCTCTTTCAGCGGCCCGACGACGCGATCCACCGGGGTTACGACAGGCAGGCGGAGAGCGACCTGGCGCAGCCGGGGAACTTCCTCTCCAATTTCGAGCCGTTGACGGCGCGGGACGCGCGCGAGTTGATCGAGGACGCCGTCGGCTTCGCGCAATACACCGAGCCCATGCAGCGGCTCATCCGGGCGGCGGCCCTGCAGCCGGGGCCGACCTACTTCGTATCGTCGGCGCACCCGCGGCTGATCGAGGGCCGGCCCTCCAAGAATCCTCGCTATCTCCAGCCCCGACCCGACCTGCTGGCGCCGCGCGAAACGTATTTGTTGCGGATGGCCACGCGTCTTCACCGCCGCATTCCTTTGGATGAGCCGGTGGCGTTCCCGGTCAACGCCGTCGTGCCCGGCCGCCGCAACAACCCGCCCGACGCCGCAGCCGGCGTGCGCGCCCTGGCGGTCTTCAACCCGATTCATTACCTCGAGCTGCCCGAGCTGTTCCTCGAATACGTGTGCAGCCTCACGGGTAAATCCCCCTCCACCACCGGCGCCGGGTCCGAGGGCGCACTGACCAAGGGGCCGTTCAACGCCCTGCCCGGCATCATCGACCTGAACAATGCCTTCCTCGCCGCGGTGCTGACGCAGGCCAATGCGTTCATCTCGGCCGCCGGCTACGTCGGACCACGGGTGCGCGTGGATCATGACATCAGCCTCTTGATCCCCGAGGTCTGGGCGCGCATGAAACCGGAGGAACGTCAGCCGGCGTTTCTGATCGCCGCCGGGCATCTGGAACGCTGCCGCGACTTCGAGCACCGGGGCCGTCCTGTGCTGGCCAGCCGCCTGGGTTACCGCATCACCGCCAGCTTCGTCCGCGCCTTCTTCGGACGCATCTTCAATCACCCGCACCTGGTCTTCACCGACGAGATGCTGCGCCCCGAGTTGCAGGATCCGGACGCGTTCGCCGACGGCATGGACAACATCGTCAGCACCGGCCGGCAGATTGCGGAGAGTTACTTTGCCGACGGAACCATCGAACTGGCCTGCCCGCCGCTGCGGGCGTTGCTGCATGTGATGCGGGATGGCCATTACGAGGGACGAGGGCTGGATGATCCCGGATTCCGGGCGCTCTTCACACTCGAGCACGTGCTCAAGAGTGACTGGTATCAGGCCCGTCTTGTGGCCAAACAGGCGAACGACATCAATCTTTGGAAGCGCCATGTTGCCTACCTGGAATCGTTCCTGGCCAAGCCCAACTACGCCGACGAGGCCGAACGGTTGGGCGTCAAGGACCGGCTGGCGCAGGCGCGCGCGTGCTTGAAGGACGTGTCCTCACCGGATTATCTGGTCCGGCTGCGTGGCACTCTCGGTTCTCAGCCCCTCGCCGCGACGGCCGGACCTCATCGCGGAACGAACCCCGGGGTTTGAGAACCGGGACCATGGCGAGGTAATGACACACCATCGCCGCGCCCCGGGAGACGATGCCTGGGTTGAGGAGCTTGGGTCGGCCCAGGCAGGTGCGAACGTGTCGCGGTGCCGGCGTTTCGCAGGCCCCTCCTTGTCTTGCACCGCCCTAGCACGACCCGCTGCGGGAGCGTTCGCAGTCAGGGCACTCGCACAGTTCGATCGTTGCCTGTCGGCAGCGCCTGAGATGGGCGATCAGCCCTTCCCGCAGACCGTCTGCGGCCCAGATCCGCTCGCATTCGGGGCACAGCGTGGCGGGTGCTTGTGGGCCCTCCGCCATCGGGGCTGCAGCCGACGAGTTCTCCGCTTCGCGGACGATGGTTTGAACGGGCGGAGCCAGCCGCGCGCGGTCTCGTTCCTCGATGGCCTCGAAGGCTTCCCGGATGGCGGGCACCAGTTCGGAGAGCCGGTTCTTGAAAACATAGCCCGCCGCTCCCATCTCGATCGTCTCCACCACCGTGCGCAATTCGAACGAGCCGGTGACAAAAATGAACGGGACTTCCGGGCATTCCCGCAGGGCGATGATCAGCGCTTGGCGGCCGCAGAACGATGGGAGGCCGTGGTCGGACAGAATCAGGTCCGGCGGGCTGTGGCGCAGGGCGTGATGGAATTCGTTCTCCGTTTCGACACGGCGGATGACGTGCCGCACGCCGGCCCGTGACAGCTCATGCTCGATTCGGAAGACATCCTGTTCGTTGTCTTCGATGATCACGATCTGCAGCCCCGCCGTCATTGCTGGGTTGGACCTTTCAAGACGAGCGACTATTCAGGTCGGTCTGAATCCGGCCCAGAACGAACCTGGGGGAAGGACAAGGAGGCCCGGCCGATTCAGCGGGGTGCCCGAGTCCTGGGAGGGCGAAGATGAACTTGCGTTGGACGAGGGTGGCTTCCCAGACTCCGTAGGCGTGCGCACCCGGCCCGTAACTGTCCTGGCTCCTCCCTTGCAACAGGTGGGCCGCACTTTCGTGCTCTTTCGGGGACGGCGGCTGTCTTATTTCTCGGGTTGCGATTATTTCCGGCTCAGCAGCCACCCGCGGGTGCTGGCGGCGGTCCGGCGAGGACTGGATCGCTTTGGGCTCAATGTGGCTGCGTCGCGCCTGACCACGGGCAACCACCCGCTCTATTTGGAGCTGGAGGCCGCGCTGGCCCGCTTCTTCGCCGCCGAGAGCGCCACCCTCGTCTCGTCCGGTTATCTGACCAACCTCGCCACTGCCCAGGCGCTGGCGGGAGAATTCAGCCATGTGTTGATCGACGAGCGGGCACACGCGTCGCTCTTTGACGCCGCGACGCAGTTTCAGTGTCCGGTCGTCCGTTTCCGGCACCGCGACGCGGCGGATGTGGTCCGGGCAATTCGTGCCGCCGGGCGTGGGGCGCGCGTGATCCTGCTCACCGATGGCACTTTCGCCCACGACGGCGCCATGGCGCCGTTGCTTGCCTATCGTCGGGTGCTGCCGTCCTCGGGCTGGCTGCTGGTGGATGATGCGCACGGCGCGGGGGTGGTGGGTCGAATGGGCCGAGGCACCCTCGAGGCCGCGTGCGTGGATCGCGAGCGCACGGTGCAAACGGTTACCTTGAGCAAGGCCTTTGGCGCCCATGGCGGAGCCATTCTCGGAGCGAAGGAGGTGGTGGAGCGAGTCCGGACCCGCAGCGCCGCGTTTTTCGGCAACACGCCGCTGCCGCTTCCCCTGGCCGCAGCAGCGTTGACGGCGCTGAAGATCCTCGCTGGCGACACGGCCATGCGGGAACGACTGCGGCGACGGGTCCGCGAGGTGAAGGGGGCGCTCGCTTCGGCCGGCCTCGAACTGTCCGATACCGACTGCCCGATCATTCCCATGCCCGCCGGGAGTCCGCGGGCGGCGGAGAAGTTCAAAGAACGATTGCTGCGCGCCGGCATCTATCCTCCTTTCCTGCGCTATCCCGGTGGTCCGGCCCAGGGGTCTTTCCGCTTCGTCTTGTCCAGCGAGCATACCGAACCGCAACTGGAAAACCTGATGCGCGTGCTGCTCGATCATCTGGGCATCGGTTCAACGGGGCGCCGCCGTCGTCCGCGAGCCGGCGCCGGTGCCTCGTCCAAAGGGTGAGATCGGACCGGACGGTCCGGAACCCCGATTCTCCAATCGGCCGTCCGGAGGCGCTGGCCCGGTCCGCCCCGAATCGGAGTCCGGTGCCCCCACTTCGCCACGTTGAACGCCGCATCCGAACGCACCCCTTGTCCAGGCCCCGCCTTGACATCCGGACGCGGCCCCGAAGACTCCCTCCGCTATGTCATCCATACCCACTGAATTTCGGGGCGTGACCGCCGTGACGAAGGCGAACGTCTATTTCGACGGCAAGGTTGTCAGCCACAGCCTTCTCTTTCCGGACGGCACCAAGAAGACGCTCGGCTTGATTTTTCCGGGCCGGTTTCACTTTGGCACCGACAAGGCGGAACGCATGGAAATCGTCGCCGGCGAGTGTTCCGTGCAACTGGACGGGCAGGCCACGGTGACGACTTACCAGGCGGGCCAGGCTTTCGAGGTGCCGGCCCGATCCGGCTTCGACATCGAAGTGAAGAGCGGCCTCTGTGAATATATCTGCTCCTTCCTTGGATGAGTGAGGTCGGACTCGCCGGCAGGCGGGAAGTGCCAAGCGGTGTTGGTGGTCGCAGCGCCCGGCCGCTCGCCTCGCACCGGAGCTTGCGCCCCTCGCCTCCGGCCCGGCCCGCGGATGCCCAAGGTGAACGCCGTGCCCCGCGTGATCCTCCATCTCGACATGGACGCGTTCTACGCGGCAGTCGAGCAACGTGATCACCCCGACCTTCGCGGCC
>DATLZF010000830.1:0-3859 GCA_035574135.1 Candidatus Methylomirabilota bacterium | reverse complement strand
CTGGCCCACGAGCCACTGCCGGCGCATCACGAACGGACGGTCGTCCCGGTCGCCGGGCCGGCGGCCCACGCCCACGATGTCGCCCGCGTTGTTGATGCCGCGCGCCTGTTTGGGCCGGAACACCCCCGGCGACACGAAGTCCTGCAGGTTGTACGCCCGGCCATCGCTGTAGAGCCAGGCGTACTGCGTGCCGGCGGCGTCCTCCGCGCTGCCGACGGCCTCGCCGGAATCGTTGATTTCGTGCGTGTCGTAGTCCTGCACCAGCCCGATGGCGGCCAGCGCGGTGTGGAGGTTCGTGTTCAGCGTGTCGGTGCGGTAATTGTAGATGTAGGGATACTTGAGGACGCCCGTCGGGATGCGCACGTCGCCAAGGATTTCGCCGACGTTGTTGATGTCGGACGGATTGTTCTCCGTGCCGCCAAGGCGGGCGAAGAGGTCGCGCACCGTGCCGTCGCCTTGAACCAGCAGCGTGCGGCGCGCGGCGGCATTGGTGGCGATGCCGGCCAGGTCGCCCGCGTTGTTGATGACCAGTTCGATGTTGTCCAGGTCGAAGTCGAAACGGAAGCGCAGGAGATTCGTCGCCGTGGCGCCGTCAAAGACGAAGGACTGGCCGGCCAGCGAATTCGTGGCTCCCACGACCACGCCGCTGTCGTTGAGGTCGTGGCCCTCGCCGCGGTTGAACACGCCAAGGGTAAAGGCCAGGTCGGTCGCCACGCCGTTGCGGAACACCCAGGCGCGCGAGCCTCCGGTGTTCGGGGCGGACGCGGACGGCCCAAAGCGCGTGCCGACGATTTGCCCGGCCTGGTTGATGGCCAGCGCCCACGAAGGCCCCGCGTCGAGCGTGTTCAGGGTGCTGACGGTGGGCACGCTGGTGGCGGTGTTCCACACCACCGCGCGCCGCGGAGCGATGCCAGCGCTGTCGTCCTCATCCGGCTGGGAACGGCCCACGGCCAGGCCCGCATCGTTGATGGATTCGGCCTGGCCGGACAAATGCCCCGGCAACGTCGGCAATTCCGCGAAGGTGTAATCGAGCCCCTGCTCGACGAACAACGTCAGGTTCGTGCTCACCGTCCAATGCGGGTCACGCACCGTCACCGTGATCGTGGCCACGCCGAATTGCCCCAGCGCCGGCGAGACGACCAGCGTCCGGTTCGCGCCGCTGCCGCCGAAGGAAAAGGCGTTGTCTGGAATGAGCGCGGGATTGGACGACGTGGCGCTCAACGTCAGGCCCGCCACTGCGTCATCCACGTCGCCCAGGGTGATGGCGATGGGGCGCGTCGGGGTGTTCCTGAACGTGGACTGAACGGGAGTCAGCGCGATGGTGGGCGGATCGTTCACCGTCACCGTGTAGCGCGAACTGCCAATGCCGCCCACGCCATCGTCCGCGAGGACGGAGATGCCCACCGAGCCGGACCGGTTGGCCACGGGCGTCATCGTCACCGCCCGGTTCGTGCCGGTTCCCGTGACTGAAATGTTCGCCGGCAGGCTCAGGTCGCCGCTGTTCATCGCCCCCGACAACGTCACGTTGTCCACCGGCGTATCGACATCAGCGAACGTGAACGGCTGCGGCGCGGTCGCCACGCCCCGGCGCGTCAACTGGTTGGTCAGCGCGCTGACGAACGGCACGTCGTTCACCGGCGTGATGGTTACCTCGAAACTGTTGGTCGCCCGCTGCCGGCCGTCGTCGGCCACGATGAAAATCGTCGCCGTGCCGGACTGGTTGGTGGCCGGCGGAACTCGCAGGGTTCGCGCGCCCGTGTCCAGATCCTCCGTCTCGAAGAACAGCCGCTCAACTGGAACGAGGGCGGGGTCGCTCGAAAAGAGGGTCACGACGATGTTGGACGGCGGCGTTTCCACGTCGCGTACGGTGAAGGGGAAGCCGACACCGGGATACGAATCCTCCGGATAAGGAGGCGAGACCGTGAAGTTGAGTTCAATGACCGGCGCGTTCGTGTCGGGCGCCATGGACACGGTCAGCAGGCTGATTTCCGAATCCACGAACCCATCGCTCACGCTGAACGTGAAGCGGTCTTCGCCGGAGACGTTCGGCGCCGGCGTGTAGGTGAACGCGCCGGTGTTCGTCCCCGTCAGCGTCATCGTGCCCTGCGCCGCCGGCGTTACCAGGCGGAACGTCAGCGGGTCGCCGTCCGGGTCGAACGCTTGCAGCACGTCGCTGAAGCCCACGTCCTCCGCCGTGAAGTAACGGTCGAACCGCGCGCCACTCTGCACCCACGCCGCGCCGGACACATTGCCGTGCCGCGCGCCGGGCGTCGCATCGAAGGCGTTCGTGCCGGAGCGCTCGTCGAAGCGCCAGAGCGCGGTGAGGTTCGTTTCCGTGCCCAGCAGGCGGGCGTTCAGGTTCGTCGCGATTTCCGCGGCCGTGCGCGACACCTCCCACACGCGCAAGTCATCGAGCGCGCCCAGCCAGAACTGCCCCGCGGCGCTTCGTCCGATGTCGAAGCGGTTCGATTGCGCCGGCAGCGGAATCGTGCTGCCCCGGCTGGCCCGCAGCACGCCGTCCAGGTAAAGGCGCGCGTTCGTGGTTTCCTTCACCACCGCGATGTGTCGCCAGTTGCCGAACGGAAACGGCACGCCGGTGTTCCACGGGCCAACGCGAATCAGCCCCGCCGCATCAACGCTGAGCGAAAAGAAATTCGTCCCGCCGCCCTGCTCGGCGATGGCGCGCGGGCCGGCGTTGCTCGGCGCGAAGGCCCAGCACTCGAACGTGAAATTGCCCTTGTTGGCAATGACGTTGGTCGGCACGAGTACCGCGTCGTTCACGCCGTCGAAACTCAGCGCGCTGCCGAGGCCCGCCAGCGGCGCGGTGTTGACGCGCAACGTGAAGCTGTCGCTCGCTGTCAGCCCCGACTCGTCGGTCACCGTGACGGTGATGGTGACGACGCCGCTGCGGTCCGGCGGCGGCGTAATGGTCACGGTGCGCGCGTTGCCCACGCCGCCGAAGACAATGCCTCCCGGAGGCACGATGCTCGTGTCGCTCGAAGCCGCCGTGAGCACCAACCGCGCGGCGCGCGTCTCCGTGTCGTTCACGTCGAAACGAATCGCGCCGGTTGAAGTGCCCCGGGCAATCACGCGGTCGCGCAGGTCCGAAATGGTGGGCGGCGCCGACGCGAGGATGAAATCGACTCCGGTGAGGGCGGCGTTGACGTTGAGGCTGCGGCTGGCCGGGTTGAAAAGGGCCGCGCCCCGGCTCGGCGTCACGACGCGCGCGCCCGGCGGCACTTGCGCGATGAGGTATCGGCCGTCGTTGTCCGTCACCGCGCTCAACGCGCCGATGCTCACAGTCACGCCCGGCGCGCCGTTGGTCGCCAGATCCACGATGCGGCCGGAGACCGGATAACTCGCGATGGCGAAGTTCGCGTTGGTCGCACCGAGCGGGACATTCTGCGAAGCGGGCGCGAGTCCGAACCCGGTCAGCGCGGCGTTGAGCGCGTAGTTGCCGGGCGGCAACCCGGTGAGTTGATAGAAGCCGCCGGCATCCGTCGTCGCGCTCGCCGCGCCCGCGCTCACGGTCACGCCGCCGACACCGGCGCCGCCATCGGTGACGCGGCCCGCAATTACTCCCGAGACCACCGAGAAATCGACGTTGGTGCTGCCCGCCTGCACGCGGCGCGACGGCGGCACGAACACGAAGCCGGACGCGAGCGGCCGCACGGTGTAAAACGTCGTCGCGCCGAGATTGGTGAAGACGTATGTGCCATTCGTGGCGGTAAGCACGGGCGCGCGGCCCAGTTGAAGCCTCCAGGCGTTCAGCGTGCCGGCGTCGCCAGGGAACACGTCGCGCACGCGCAGGCGCCAGTCGCCGCGCATGGATTTGCCGTTGAACGCGGCGAGGCTTTGC
>DATLZF010000829.1:0-2411 GCA_035574135.1 Candidatus Methylomirabilota bacterium | reverse complement strand
TGGCTCTCGTTCATGTCAGCGCACTGGGTCCGGATGTCGGGCCGGGCCACTTGCTAGTGGCTATCGGCAACGACCCATGCGCTCTTAAACCACCCCACAATCCGGTGAGCGGTGCTGCCTCTGCCACTCACACGCCGACCGCTCCAAGCCAAGTGCCCCTCCGCCTCCCCGGCCATCCAATGCCGGAAGGCCGCGTCTGGATACCGCCTTTGGGCTTCCCTTCCCCTGCCGGTTCTGCTTGGGGTTGCCAGCCAAGAAGGACGGGCAGGGTTCCAAGGGAGAGTGGCTTTTCGAAAGTTTAGGCCATGAACGCCGCCATAACCGTTCTCGCGCCGATCAGCCCAAGCCGGTCCGCACCTGCCACGCTCGCCTTAGCGTGCCACGAACTGCAGGCTTTCGCGCAGCGCCAACTCGCCACCGAGGTACCAGGGCCAACGCTGCAGGGCGCAGCCCTGGGGCACGAAGCCCGGTTGCGCGTTTCTGCCGGCCAGCCGCCCCTTTGGGCGGGACGCAGCCACTTCGCCACGGCGGCGTCGGAAGCCAAGCGCAGGATTCTCGCGGACCCCGCACGCCGCGAACAGGCCGGGCGACCTGGTGCCAGACGGCGCCGCACCCGTCCGCAGGCGGCGCGCTTCGCCGCACCCGGACCGGACACTGACCTCTTGGCGTTAAACGAAGCGCGGGAGCGCCTGTCGGCGCCCAACCCCCTCAAGGCCGAACTCGTCAATCGGCCTTATCTCACCGGTTGAATGACTCCCGAGACTACGCTCGTCCTCGGCGGCTCGGAAGCGATGACCGAGCGCCAGTGGGTTTACACCCAGGGAGGCTCCTTCGCGAAATCGAGCGATCCTAACCGTTCTCCCGCCGGAGAATCATCCACCGGCGACGGAGTCAATGCCCCAACGCGAGCCGCGCGACGGCAGCATCCCCATGGTTGACAACAGGTCAACCGGTGGACTCGATTTGAGTGGATCCACCCAACGGATCGAAGAAATCCTGGCTGCGGCGATCTCTATAAATGATCCCGCGCAGCGCGCCATTTTCGTCGCCCAGTCCGCTGGCGCCGATTCCTCGCTCCGCCAGGCGGTGCTGACCCTACTGCGCGCCCACGAGGCGGCGAACCTGTTGGCTCTCGACCTTCAGCGCCATCTGGACCACGAGCCTGTCCTGGCTCGTCCTCCGACCACGCTGTATCGCAGCCGGAAGTTTGTGCGCAAGCACCGCCGCGCCGTGGCCGTGGCAGCGGTGTTCCTGGCACTGCTCGCGGTCGCGACGGTGCTGAACAGCGCGCTGGCATTCCGGTCCAATCGCGCTCACCGACAAGCGGTGGCCGCAAGACAAGCCGAGTTGGAACAGCGGCGGCGGCTCGAAGCGACGGGGGATTTGCTCCGTCGCCGCATGTACGCCGCCGACATGAACCTGGCCCAGGCGGCAATCGCGGCTAACAATCCAGGCCGAGCCAGACAACTGCTGGAGCGACACCGGCCACAAGCCGACGACATGGAATTGCGGCACTGGGAGTGGCGCTACTTGCGATCACAATGCGCCAGCGATGCGTGGGTGGCCCTGCCCCCGCACGACAAGGGCATCCGCAGCCTGGCCATTTCCCCCGACGACCGATGGCTGGCCTGGGGTGCGGACGAAGGCCGGGTGCAACTGTGGGACCTGCAGGCCCGGCGCGTCGCCGCCACCTTGGAACCCGGCGCAGGGGACCCCGCCGTCGTGGCCTCTTCACCCCGGGGCAACTTCCTGGCCGCTTCCGTGCGCCGGGGCCTGGTCAACACGTGGGCGGTCGCCAGTTGGCAGCCGGCGGCGTCGCTGCCTCACGACGGATGGATCCGCACCTTGCGACTCTCGCCCGATGGCCAATGGCTCGCCTGCATGGGAGACCACCTGAGCATCGACCTGTGGGAGGTGGCGCGGACCCGGCTCATCGCCCGCAGTCCCATTGGCGCGCTGCGCGACTATTACAAGTGCAAGATGGCGTTTTCGCCCGGCGCGCCGTGTCTCGCCGTGGGCGAGACCGATGGCCGCATCCGCATCCTGACCCTGCCCGCACTCCAAGAACGATTGCAGTTCCCGGCCGTGACTGGCGGCATCACTGCGCTGGCGTTCTCTCCCGACGGCCACACCTTGGCCAGCGGCTCCGGTTACGATGAATTCGCCATTCGCCTCTGGAATCCCATCACCGGCGCCGCCAAGGGCGTGCTCGCCGGGCATGCGGGTTGGGTAAACGATCTGGCCTTCTCCCCGGATGGAGGCCTCCTCGCTTCCGCCTCGACGGACCAAACAATTCGCCTCTGGAACACGTCATCCTGGCAGGAAGAAGCGGTTTTGCGCGGCCACCAACATGAAGTGTGGACCATCGCCTTCTCCCAGATGGCCGAACCCTGGCCAGCGGCAGCCGGGCC
>DATLZF010000828.1:0-4779 GCA_035574135.1 Candidatus Methylomirabilota bacterium | reverse complement strand
GACCCGTCCTTGTCCACAAATTCCACAGCGCTCCGCCACACCGCCACACCGTGAAGCCCTTCAGCCCCGGCGCGGCCGAAAAGGTGCGTTGTCGGAGGAGCTGCGGGCACCGCCGGCCCCGCCGCCATGGCGGGCCGGATCGGCCAGGGCGGCAAACAGTCCGGCGCGCGAGGAAACCTGAAGCTTCTCGTAGATGTGCCGGACATGGCTCTGCACCGTGGCCTCCGAGAGGTTCAGGACCCGGGCCACGTCCTTCACCCGCGCTCCGCGGGAAATCTCGTCCACCACCGCCTGCTCCCGCGGGGTAAGGCGGTCCGCCAAAGGGGCGGCCGGCGTCGGCCGGCGAAAGTGCGCGATCACCTGGCGTGCAATGCCCGGCGACATCGGAGCACCGCCCGCACACACCAGGCGGATGGCTTGCAGGAGATCGGTCAAGTCGGTGGCTTTGAGCAGATAGCCGTGGGCGCCCGCCTGCAAAGCCCGGAAGAGGCGTTCTTCATCGCTGTGCACGGTCAGCATCAGGAACTGCAGCTTCGGTCGCAGTGCGCGCAGCTTCATCACGCATTCGATGCCCGAGAGCCGGGGCAGGCTGATGTCCACCAGAGCCACGTCCGGAGCGGCGGACGGGAGGTGCTTGAGGGCGTGCTCCGCGTTGGGATGCGTGCTGGCGCAATGGAAGCCAGGCGCGGCGTTGAGCACGGTGTGCAACATCTGCCGCCACGGACCGTCGTCGTCAATGACGCTGACTTGAATGCGGCCGCTCATGAGGTGACGGGGCGGGCAGACGCGGTCGAGGCGGTCCCGATCAACCGGGCCACGGGAACGCGAACACGGATCGTCGTGCCACGACCGGACGCGCTGCTGATCGTGAGCCGGCCGCCGAGCTGGCCGGCGCGATCCTCAAGGTTGTTCAGCCCGTTACCCGATCGTGCCGCCGCCGGATCGAAGCCGCGTCCGTTATCCTCGACCGCCAGGGCCACGGCATCGTCGCGGTGACGAAACGACACCCTGACCTCGCTCGCGCCGGAATGTCTGGCGACATTGGTCAGGGCTTCCTTCAGCACCGCCGGGAGGTGGCGTCGCGCCTCGGTTCGCACCGGCCACGCGGAGAAGTTCTCATCGAATTCCAGCCGCAGTCGGATGTCGGTGCAGGCCAGAAACGCGTCCGCGTGGTGACGCAGATGGTCGGCCAAATCCGCCAGCGTGTCGTGGTCGGGATCAATGTTCCACACCAACTCCCGCAGCTTCCGATTGAGATCCTGCGCCAACCGCGAGACAACCGCGAGCGCGCCGCCAGGACCATCGAGGGATCGCGCTCGCACCTCCAGATGCGCCAGGTCCGTGCCCATTTCGTCATGCAAATCCCGGGCGATCCGCGCGCGTTCACGCGCCAGTCCCAGGTCGCGTTCCAGCAGGAGAGTCTTTCGCTGCAGGCGGAAGCGCCACCACACCACTCCACCGAAGGCCAGAGTCAGAGCCAGGCCGGCGGCGACCCAGAAGCCGGGCGTTTCGCGGAGAAAGGGTTGGCGATCGACTGCCAACAAGGTGACCGGCCGGCTCCATTGCCCGGCCGCCGCCGCGACGCTCACCGTGAATGCGTAACGACCCGGACGCAGATGCGTGTACACGGCGCGCCGTTCCAGCCCGACCTCGTGCCACCGTTCCTGGTGGCCTTCGAGCCGATGGCGCAAGCGCAGCTTCTCGGGCGCGCTTAGGCTCGTCGCGGTGAAACCAATTTCCACCACGCCCCCGCGCCCGGGCGGCAGCCGCAAGGCAGGCGCATTGCCCTCGGCTGCGCCGACGCTAACCGACGAGGACAGCGCATGAGCCGGGATCATTTCTCCGTCGGCCCGGACGTATTCGAGCAGGATCGTCGGCTGCTCCCGGGTGACGGGCCAACGTGTCACGTCCACCACGGCAAGGCCTTTGGTCGTGGGAAAATACAGCCGGCCGTCCCGTCCCCGAACACCAGCGGGGTGCGGTCCATTCGAGGTCAAGACGCTCCCCATTCCGTCCGCTTCCCCCAAGGACCGCAGCGGCGCTTCCGCCAACCGCCCCGCCGCGACCGCCTCCAAATCATCCCTTTGAGCCCGCACCAAACCGCGTTCGCCACTGCACCACAGGCCGCCAGCGTTATCCTCCAGAACCTGGTGAGCAGGGAGAGCCAGCGGGCCGTTGGTGAAGGCACGCCAGCGCCCGTCGGCGAAACGGTTCAATCCCCGAGTCGTCCCCGCCCAAATCCCGCCGGTACGATCCACATACAGCGAGAGCACTTCGCCACTGCTCAAGCCGTCCCGTTCGGTGAAAACCCGCCAGGTGCTGTCGGCGCATCGTGCCACGCCCCCGCGGGTGCCGACCCACACGCGGCCCAGCGCGTCCTCGGTCAGAGCGCGCACATCGTCATGCGCCGGCTCTTCCGCGTAGGAGCAACGTTCCCAGCGGCCGTTCCACCGATGCAACCCCTGCCCGGTTCCCAGCCAGAGCGAACCGTCGCGCGCCTGGAACATCGTCTGAACGCATCCGGCCCGCGTCAACATCGGTTGCACCCTCTGGTGCCAGAGCGGGTCCTCGCCATCTCTCGGCAGAGCGATGACGCCGGCTGTGGGATGGGCCATGATGGCGCCACCGGATCGCAGCGCCAGAATCGGGAGAATCGGCCGTTCGCCGCCAGCGTTGGTGAGGCCGAAAGCGGTAATGGTTCTCCCCGCCCAGTGGACCGGCCCGCCTTCCGTTGCAAACCAGAGACTGCCATCCTGCGCCTCGACCACACTGCGCACCTTGGCGAAGGGGGAACGTGAGCCAAAATGGAAAGTCGCGACGGGCAGCGCCTGCACGCGGACCAGCCCGGATTCATAAGTGCCCACCCAGAGATTATCCTCACGGTCGAATTGCAGACATCGGGCATCCTGGATGGGCCCGGTGCCGGAACGGAACTCCACGACCCCATCCGAAATGACGCGATGCAAGTTGTCGGCCCCGTAGCCCATCGCCACCCAGAGATGCCCCTGCCCGTCTTCCGCGATGTCCCAAACGGCTGCATCCGATTTGGGGACGGCGGGATCACTCGTGGGTTCGACGAGAGAAGGCAACAGTTGACCGTTCTGCCAGCAAACCAATCCATCCGCACCCAACCACACCCGCCCTTGCCGGTCACAGTAGGTCCGATTGAAGAACGAACTCCAACCCGGACCACGGTGGACGATTTCGCAGTCACCGGTCCGCAGGTCGAGACGCGCCGTCGCGAATCGAAAGACAACCCAAATCAGGCCGCTCAGGTCCTCGCCAATGTGATAGACCGGTCCGGCGGCAACGGGCAGAGCATGGCGGGTGTGAAACGAGCCGTCGCGAAACTGAGCGAGAATTCCCGAGTCCGTGCCCACGAGCAGGCCGTGCCGAGCCGTGGCCGCCAATGAGGTGATGCGTTGACGGCTCACCTGCGGTTCATGCGTGAACGCTTCGAACTGCCCGCGGCGATACCGCACCAGTCCGTTGGCCGTGCCCAGCCACAGGCATCCTTCACCGTCCTCGGCCAGGCAACGGATGTCGTCCGACGTGGCGGCCAGGGCGGGCGTGTTCCTCTCGGTGAACACGGTGAACCGCACGCCGTCGAACCGCGCCAACCCATGCAGCGTCCCGATCCACAGATAGCCGTCCCGCGTCTGTTGCAACGAGCGAACCCGGTTCGAGGGCAGGCCATGGCCGGCCTTCCAGTGATCGATGCGATAGGGCGGGTGCGCCGGCAGTGACGGCGCGTTGGAGAGGGAAGGCGTCATGGCCGGTCCGAGCAGCAAGTCGGCCTCGGACATCGCAGGGGGCGGACCTCCCGGCCATGGTCCCGGCGCGGCGAGGAGGTAGTTGGTCAGCGGTTCGGCATAGGCGTCGCCGTAGTTGATCGGGGCGTTCGTGGTGATGGTCCAGCGACCGTCGGCGGCCAGATGAGCCAACGTCAACCGCCAGGGTTCCGTCATCCCCGGACCAACCGCCGTCAGCCAGGCGGTGACCAAGCCGCACACCATGCGCCGTCCCGCGCCGCTGCCAGGACGCGAATGGTTCTCCAGCCTTTTCACCGGCCAGGAGTTGTAGCGGAGCCGACGCCCTTTGTCGAACGCGCGTTGCGCGAGGCGACATCATCAAAATTAAGGATGCAGCAGCCTCCCGAAAAACGAGGAATTTGCACTTTCTCATCAAGCCTGAGGATACCCGGCCGGCAATGGCGCCTGATAATCGACGGCAAAGATCAATGATCACGACGCTCCGCCAACTGAATACTCTTGCCAGATCACTCAGCCTGGCCGGCGCTGTCGGCCTGTTTCAAGGGCGCGCCAGCCTCGCTGCCACCATCGACTTCGAGCAGGTGGCCGGCGTGGCTTCTCAAGAGTGCCTCAGCGTTTCGAATCAGTTCCAGCCGCACTTTGGGGTCTCGTTTCGATTGATAGATGATCGGGATCCGGGCCGCCAAACCGGGGTTTGGCCGTTGATCGCGCGGGTCGGCCACCCTCCGATCGCTTTCGGCCGCAACCGCGGCATCGCCGGGGACACGCCGGCCGGATCGAATGCCGTGATCTTCGGCAACCACTTTCTCACGACCAAGATCGCGAGCGACGGTAGCGCTTTCAGTGCGAACCTCGCGCTGGTTCTGGATTTCGATTCTCCGGTTTCATCCGTCAGCGGCCAGATTCTCGACCTCGATGGCAACGAGGTAATTGTGGTGACCGCCTTCGCTGACAAGACAGGAACCAATTGGCTGGAAAGGTCGGTCTTTGACGAACACGCCGGCGG
>DATLZF010000827.1:0-4787 GCA_035574135.1 Candidatus Methylomirabilota bacterium | reverse complement strand
GTGGTGTGCAGTGACGCCTTCTTTCCGTTTCCCGATGGGTTGATCGCCGCAGCCAAGGCCGGTGCCGTGGCGGCGATTCAACCCGGCGGTTCGGTGCGCGACACGGAGGTGATCGCGGCGGCCGATGAGCAGGGCATGGCGATGGTCTTCACCGGGTGCCGGCACTTCCGGCATTGAGGCTCACATCTCCCCGAGCCAGTAGATGAGGGCCACCTGGCCCAGGCAGACCAGCCCAAGGCCCACCCAGACCAGCGCCTCGCGCACGCGGAGTCCGCGCGGCGCGGGCGGAGGAAGCGAGAACCGCAGGCGGACCGCTCCGAGGTCGATGAGATCGCCGTTGCGCAGCGGCACGTCACGGGCGAGCGCGCCATTCACCGCGGCCAGGGCCTCGGGCTCGACGTGCAGATGAAACCAGCCATCCGGCTCCAGCCGGATCTCGGCGTGGGCGTCCCACACGCCGTCGTCAGTCAGCACCAGGCCGTTGTCGGGCGCGCGGCCCAGCCGGAAAGGAAAGCGGCGGGCCCGATGCCGTGTGCCGGCCCGCTGCCCGGAGAGGAGGTCGAGCTGAATCACCAGATCTTGCGATGGACGATGATCTGGTCATCCGGATAAACCGGCGGATCGAAGCGCGGGTCTTTCACGGCCTTGTGCCAGTCCACCATGATGCGTTCGCCGTTGACGCGACGGAGTTCAACCTTGCGCTTGTTGGCGAAGTCGGTGAAGCCCTGGGCGGTGTCAATGGCGCGCAGGACGGTCATGCGCCCGCCATAGGGGTAGCGATTGGGCACCTTCACCTGGCCGCCCACGAAGTAAAAGCGTTCCTCGGGCCGGATGGTGACCGTGATCTGGGTGAAGAGCTTGGGCACGTATTGCGCATGAATGTCCCGCTCGACCTCGACGGGCGAGCGGCCGGCCGCCTTTACCGTGACGTTGAAGGGCAGCGTGATCGTGCCGTCCTCGCGAATCCGCTCCCGGCGCTCGGGCATGGCTACGGAGAACGGATGCGGCAGGTCGGAGAAGGTGATCGTGACCAGTTCGCCGGGGCTGAGGACGACGCCTTCACTGAGAGCGGGCCCGGAGCCGGGGGCTCCAGGAGTCGCGGGGCCCACCGGGGCCGACTGGCCGGGGAAACGGAAGGCGGAGTCCGGGTTGGGATCAGCACGGTCGGAGACGCAGCCGGCGCTGCCGAAGAGCAAGAGGGTAAGGCTGAACAGACCGAGGGCGGCGCGGAGGCAGAGTTCAAAACGTTTCATGTTTGGGAATGGAGCCGGAACAGGTGCCGTGGCTCAGGCTTTCTCTTTGGCACCGGATTTGGCGGCCTCGTTGATGGCTTCGTAGTCCTCTTCCTCGTCTTTCGCGGAGTCGGGCTGGCCACTGTAGTAGTAGTAGTTCTCGTCCGAGGCCATGTTGATGTTGTTCAGCACGATGCCGATGAGGTTGCCACCGACCTTCTCGATCATCTGCTTGGCGCGGATGGTCATCGGTTGCGGGTAGCGGCGATACTGGATGACGTGCAGGACCATGTCCACCTCGCTGGCGAGGATGGAGGCGTCGCTCACGCCCATGATGGGCGGTGAGTCGAAGAAGACGTAGTCATAGCGCCGCTTGAGATCGCGAATGAGTTCCTTCATCTGGGAGGAACTGAGCACGCCCATTGAACTGGAGGGCAGTTTGCCCGAAGGCATGAAATCCAGCGTCGGCACCGGTGTGGTCTGAATGACCTCCTCCAGCGTGTTTTGCTTGAGCAGGTAATTGGTCAGCCCGATGGCGTTGGAGACCTTGAGGATCTTGTGGAGGCTGGGGCGGCGCAGGTCGGAATCCACGATGATGACGCGGGCGCCGTTCTGGGCGAAGACCGTGGCGAGGTTGAAGCTGGTGGTGGATTTGCCCTCGCCCGCGCCGGCGCTGACGATGGTGATGGTATTGAGCGAGGGATCCTTTTGAGAGAAGAGGATGTTGGTTCGTAAAACGCGGTAAGCCTCCGCGTGCGGGCTGTCGGGGCCCTCGTAGATGAGATAGCCGACGTTCTGCGGGATGACTCCCAGCACGGGCGCCTGCAAGGCGCGCTCGACGTCGTCGATGGTCTTCACGCTGGTGTCGAGGTATTCGATGAAGAAGGCAAGGCCGACGCCGACCACCAGGCCGACGATGACCCCGAGGGCGATGTTGAGCACCTTGCGCGGGCGCACGGGCCGCAGGCTGGGCTCGGCAGGGTCGATAACTTCGACGATGCCGCTCCGGGGCAGCACGGAATCGACCTTCTCCTGCATGATCTTGTTCAGGAGTTTGTCACGGGTCATCTGGAGGTTTTCGAGGTCGCGCTTGGCCAGGAAGTAGGGACGGCGCTCGATGGCGCGTTCGATCTCATACTTGCGGTACTTCTCCACCTCGGCGTTGAGGTCATCCAGGCGCAGGCGTTCGGAGTCCACCTTGGCTTTCAGGCCGGTGAGGATCCCGGTGAGCCGATCGTCAATGAGCTGGTTGAGGGTTTCGATCGTGCGTTTGACCGCCCGACGTTCGGGGTGTTCCTCGGCATAGATCGGGCCGAGTTTGGCATACTCCTCTTCGGCGAGCGCCAGCCGAATGGAAAGTTGGTCAAGTTGGGGATCCTGATGCGCGATGGCGGCCGCCTTGCGGAACTCGGCGCGGCTGAGGTTGGTGAGGTGGGTATAAAGGGATTCGATCTGTTTCCACTTGTCCTGGGTTTCGACGCGCAGGCCTTCCAGCTTGCGCAGCACGTCGGGTTCAACCGTCGGGGCGTTGAGCGGCATGATGGTGTCCATGTCGTGGATGCCGAACTTGGCCTTGAGGAAATCGACTTCGGCCTGCTTTTCGACCACCCGTTTGTTCTGCTCCTCAAGCTGGGCCTCGAGGGTGCTGATGCCCTTGGTGAGGCGGTCCAGTTGCCGGGCGATGCGAGACTCCTTGTACACCTTGGCGATTTCGTTGGCGATGCGGGCGGCTTCGTCGCGATCTTCGCTGAAGACTTTGATCTCGATGACGCTGGTGTTGCGGTACTGATTCACCTCAGAGGTGCGTTTGAGCATGAGGTAGGTGGTTTCGATGGGCAGTTCGCCGTCGATCTTTTCGCGCTCCGCCCAAGCCCGCCGCAGGCCGAGGTTGGTGATGACGGGATAAAGGATGCTCTTGGACTGGATCTTTTGGAACTGGGTCTCCACCCAGAAGGGGTCGAAACCGCCGAGGACGCGGTCGGAGCCCATGCCTTCGACATCCGCCGTGTCCTTTTCCACCGAGATGCGCACGGTGCTGGCAAAGGATTGAGGCAGCAGGTAGGTCACGACCGTGGTGGTGATCACGACCAGAAGGAAGACGGCAAGGATGACGGTCTTGCGGATGCGAATGATGCGCCAGTAGTCGAGGAAGTGGAGCTTCATCTCCGGCGAGCCGGGCATTGTCTTGTTTTCTTCGTCCATACTCGGGGGGCCGGTCAGCGCCCGCGGGGCGGTTTCCGGAAGAGAGGTTGCGTTGGAAGATCAGTAGGAGGCGCGCACGCCGACATAAATACGGTTTTGGGAATAGCTGCGGTCCGGCACATCCGACTCGAGGCGGTTCCAAGCGTAGCCCAGTTCGGCCGAGAGATTCTCATGGAACCGGTAGTTGAACGTGAGGTTCCAGACGTAAAAGTTGTCCACGTCCCCGTCGCTCGAACCGCCGTTGAAAACACCATGCTGAAGGTAGGTGGTGAGGTTGCCCGTCAGCTTGGGCGAAAGCTTGTGGCTGATGGTGAGGCTGCCCACGGTGGTGAACTGGTTCTGGGTCACGTTTGCGGCGCTGCCCAACACGTCGGTCGGCGTCACGTCGTGGTCCAACCCGAGGATGATCCGGCAGTCGGGCTGATATTCGTAGCTGAGGGAGATGTTGACGTAAGGGTTGATGGTGGAGTCGGACTCGACGTAGGTGGTGATATTGGCGCCGACATAGGCCTCCAGATCCATGCGCTCGCGAAGCTTCTGGTGGAGTCCTGCCGCGAGCCGATGTGACTCGTAGCTGCGGTCCGTCCCGTACAGGTTGTTCGTGCCGTCGGTCCGGATCAGGTTCTCGCTGGTGAAGGTGACCGGCAGAAAGGTGTAACCGACCGAGAGGATGGAAATCTCGCTGCGATACCACAGGGCGCTGGCGCCCAGATCCTGCTCCACCCGGTCCAGGATGGCCGAGTAGCTGAAGTCCCCCTCCTCCTTGTAGTCGGTCCAGCGGTTGCCGTAGTTGGCGCGGACGCCGGCGGTTTCACTGACATGAGCCTCGAGATCCGCCGCGTAACGATTGTTCCAAGCTGTGGACTTGGACCGTGCCACGACGGCACCGCCTTGCGCCAGAACCTGCGGCTGGTCCGAGTAAACAAGCGAATCCTCCATCTTGAGATGGTAGCGCTCCGAAAAGCGATGGTCCCACAGGGTCGAGAACTGGTGGGTGCTGTCGGTCTTTTCTCCCTCGCGATCGAAGTAGTAGCGCAGCGACAGATCGTAAGCTGCCTGGAGAAAATCGTTGTCCACCGCCCGGAAAATCCGGAGCCGGGGGGCGAACTCGAACCCGGCGCTGTCTTGCGGCTTGCCCACGACATTCGTCCCGCTGCCGTATCCGCCTTTGGGAGCCAGGAGGATATTGTCGTCGTAGAAGACCCGCATGGAGGCACCAATGGTCCATGGCTTCCGGCCTTCACCCGGCCCAAGCAGTCCCGGGGCTTGCGCCTGCAACGCTGTGGAACCCGCCGCCAGGACTCCTGCGGACACGATGAGTCTCTTCATACTGTAAGCCGCTCAAAAACAACC